>DAOSDY010000003.1:0-300000 GCA_035362835.1 Melioribacteraceae bacterium | reverse complement strand
CTTATAATTGCTAATTTGAGATTTTTTGAAAGTCCAGCATCCGGGAATTCTATGTTTACGATATAGATTCCACTTGGAACAATCTGTCCCGAATCGGTCCTCAAATCCCAACGGAGTGATTTTTCGTTCGAATCTTTATCTATAGTTCTAATAAGCTGACCTGCAAGGTTAAAAATTCTAAAAATCGCTTTGGGAGGTAAATAAGTAAAAGTAACAAAACAATCGTCATTAAATAACTCATTATTTGTCCTTCCATAAAACGGATTAGGGAATACAATCACTTTATCAAATTCCTGATCCCACAAACTTAAGTTGGATTCAGGAGCATAAGTTTTATAACGAAATATATGCTGATTGGTGAATGGATGAGTCGTGCTGAAGTCAATCGTAAGTAAAATTCCTTCCACTATTGGAAAATCATCCATTGAATTTGGTTCAGGAAGATTTGTAAAAAGAGTTTTTCCGGAAGTCAAATTTTTGATATTAAAGAAAGGTTTATCATTTTCGACTTTGCAGGTAATTTCATACTCGCTATTAGTCAATCTGAACGGGTCCACAACTTTTCCTTTAAACCATCTCCAGGTGGAACCCGAAATCCTTTCCGCAGTGAATTGATCTCCAATTTTAAATTGCGAAGTTATAGTTGGAGAAACCGGTTTAGGAACAGCTTTATAAACATTGATATTTGATTCATAGTAATTCGACAGTATTGGCAAAAAAGAATACGAGTAGTGAGTTACTCCGAAATAATATTCTTTCCAATTTGTGAGTGGTTTACTATTTAGATAATCCCGGGTTATATAAATATGTCTTTTAATACCGGAGTTGCTTCCTTTCGCTTTAATTACCTGTGATAGAGTCTGGCTGTCTGGATCAAAGTCGAGCGAACTAATTTCTGTAAGACCGTTTCTAACGTCATAAGTCGCGATTAATTTTCCTTCAACGATTTTGGAATCTGCCTTAGGAAGTTGATAAACATTATAACCCTCGAATTTGTAAAGAGTATTGCTGTTTTCAATCTGATTAATCTGATTCTGGTCTTCACCCCAGTTTAGTATGACCAAGCTATCAAGATTAGTTACAATAACTTCCGGAATTGTCTTACTGAAAACTATTTGACCATTATTGAAATAAGAATTCCTCAAAGAGAGAGTTGAAAGTTTTAGCAATTCAATAGCAGCAAGATTTTTAGTTACACCATCAGCACCGGCAGCTAACTGCATAAAAACAACTTCCTGTGTATCACCCGGTGCCATGTTAAAAGGACCGGAACAGAGCATCATTCTTCTATCCGTAGGAGGATATTGCACTCCGTCATAAAATCCTGTTTTTCTTATATAATCTCCGGATGCTGGAAATTTTGTATAACCGCCGCCGAATTCTGAAGGAACCGGCCAGGGATTTCCGGTTTTCGTTTTCCCTTGAAGATAATTGTAAAGTTCAATTGTTCCGTTTGGATTACCAATTATTACGTCCCCATATAAAGGAGGTCCATACTTATATAACCATGAGAAAGCCGTCATAGAAAGATTTTTCTTACCATAAATAATTCTATTTCCAAAATTAGCTTTATCCGAAGGTAATCCATCAACAATAGGACCTTGAAGTAAACCAAATCCCATAGATGAACCAATTACTTCCAAAAAAGGATGTGAGTTTCTACTATTAAATACATAACCAAGACTTAATAATGTATCACACCCAACCAGATCATCACTGGCATCGCCTCCCAGATCGGGATCGGACCAGATTCCAAAATACATTTCATCAAAAATATTCTCACTCTTATTAATTATTTTATAACGTTTAAATAATGCATTACCGTAATCATCGTTTCTATTGAAACCCCAAACTGTTACCTGCATTTCTATTCCCATTGGTAAAGAACCGTAGAGATTTTTTGTCTGTGTTGAATCAAGGTCGTTAGCAACAAACCAGAGAGTTTGATCTGCACCGGCTACTCCGGGAATATCAATCACCGGGTCATAATTACCGTCGTGATTTATATCTTCGAAAGGGGCACCGTTATTAGCCGGCCATTCATTCCAATCTTTTTCATATTGGTTAAATATTTCCTGACTGGTTTTATTCTCATCCAGGATTTCATTAGTAAATGCTGCTGTTTTATAATCGGGTCTTACTTTAAAGACCCTTACATTTTCTGAATTCGGATCTTCTGCATTACCATTTTCCAAGATTCTGCCGGGGGACAATCCGGAATTATACGCTGAACCACCCGAATATATTTTTCCACTAATTTTTGCGCCCCAAAGTAATCCTGATTTATAAACAGCATAGTGATCTGTTCCAATCGGAAATTCGAAGCCGGAGTTCGAGCTTCTATCAATATCAGCCTCGCCATTATTATAGACATAAGTAGAAATTTTATTGATGTTAAATTTTGAGTAACGGGGAGTATAAGTTGTTAATTTCGGCAGGTAGCTGGTTTTAACCTCTTGACCAAAAATCTCCGGATCTGACCCGTGGAAAAGTAAATACAAAAGAAGAAGGAGGATACAGGTATTCTTGTTTTTCACAATAAACACCTTTTTTAGCTATTAAATTATGATACTTTCAATTAAAGTCAATATAATTTAGAAGTGAAAATTGCCTAGCGGAATCTTAGTAATAATTCATCACACAATGCATACCCTTTAGGAGTAAATTTTATTAGTGTATTGTCAAATTTTATATAATCATTTTGAAAAAGAAAATTAATATTTGCCTGGTTTTTATTTATCCATTCATTTCCAAATACTGATTCAAGTTTATTTATATCAAGTCCCTTGCTTCTCAAAGCCAGCATAACATACTCATTCAATTTCTGTTCGTTTGTTAATCTTTCTTTCCCTGCAACACCATTCTGATTCCTGATTACAGCTTCGTTATAAAACTTAACGCTCGAAAAATTCCACCACCTAATTCCATCTATGAAAGAATGAGCGGATGTGCCGAATCCGAGATAATCCCTGTAACGCCAGTAAGCATTATTATGCACCGATTCGTATCCGGGCATAGCAAAATTTGAAACTTCATACTGTTCGAATCCTTTCCCGCATAAGAAATCAATTGTGAATTCATATAGATCAGCATCGTGATCGTCGCTTTCCAGTTTTACTTTCCCATCGATAACCATTTTATTCAGAATTGTACCCGGTTCAAGTATTAAGCTATAAGCAGAAATATGTTTAACCGGAAGCGCGACAGCCTGTTCAAGGTTTGAGCGCCAGATTTTTTTTGTCTGCCCGGGAAGATTAAAAATCAGGTCGATGCTGATGTTATTAAATCCCGCTTCTTTTGCTTTCAGAACTGTTTCAACCGCCGCTGCAGAGTCGTGAATCCGTGTAAGAAATTTCAATTCCTTATCATCAAAAGATTGAATACCGATACTGATCCTGTTGATTCCCGTACTTATAAAACTTTCCAGTTTAGCTCTCGATACGGTGCCCGGATTAGTTTCCATTGTTACTTCGGCATTTTCTCTTACGTTAAAGGAGGATTTTACTTCATTAATAATTTCGCCGATGTACTCGGGCTCCATAAAGGACGGGGTTCCCCCGCCCAAAAAAATTGAAATTATCTCCCTGCCGGAGGAGAATTTTTCAGCATAAAAATTAATTTCTTTTTTTAATGATTGGAAGTAGGAGCGGATATTCTCATATGAAATAATCGAGTAGAAATCGCAATAGATACATTTATGATCGCAGAACGGGATGTGAATATAGATTGCTGTTTCTTTCATCGGGCAATTCTTGATTTCATACTAAAACAAATTTAGCTATTTTAATCGTCACAACTTATAGGATGAGAAAATATTATGGAATACTTCAGCGGAGAGTGGGCCGCGCAGCTCTGCAAATCGATCAATAATAATCAGGAATATAAAAATTCTTCTGAAGGCTGGAAATGGAAGCTAATCTTAAACCAGACCGGCAAAACAGGATTGAATCCGGTTTTCCTGGACCTTAATAACGGGGAATGCAGGGAGGCCAGAATTGCAACCGGGGACGATTTTAACATTTCAGAGTTTATAATCGAAGCCGATAAGGAAACTTGGGAAAGGATACTGAATAAATCCCTTTCACCGATGCAGGCACTCATGACCAAAAAGCTATCGATCACAAAGGGAAATATGAGCGATCTCCTCCCCTACGTGAATTCGCTTAAAGAATTACTTAACTCCGCAATGAAGATTGAATAAGGAATTGAAAGAGCCTTGAAGTTCTCTCCTCAAGGCTCTGACATGAATATTATAATCCGAATGAAACCCCGGCACTTGCTGTTTTTGTCTTGGCAACTTTATAATCAGCATTAATATTAACCGCAACAAGTTTAATATTTATACCAACAACAAAGCCGGTTGAATTTTCGCCTTCGAGTTCGAATTTCAGTTTAGTCGGCGGAACAAGAACTCCGGGAGCTACTTCCTGATTCGACTGATAATCATACTGAACAGTAGTTTTAGAGGATTCAAAAGTTATGCCGGCATAAGGTGAAACAGAAACAATCATACCGATGGTTTTTCCGACATACAAACCGAACTGTGTCGCATTGCTTTCGAAGATATCCCCAACAGTCATCTTCTGGTAGAAATAGCCGATGCCGATATCGAGCGGCAGCGGATTTTTTAGCCATGCGCCCGGATTGTGAATTGCGCCCATTCCCCAGAAACTGAATTTTCCCATATCTTCAATATTAACACTCGGGAAATATCTGAAAGAAACATTCGTACCGGCAACTGTACCTATAGTACCCTGAATAGCAGCGGTTGGAAAAATATTCAGATCATCTAGAAATCCTTTTACTTCCGGAACCGATAACTCGTAGGGATTCAAAGTATAAGTTTGGCCACCCGACTGAATTGTTTTGCCGGGGAATTTAACTTTTAATCCCTCATTTTTACTTCCAACAATTGTAGGTCCGGAGAAATTAACATTGAACTGGGCTTTTGTAAGCTCATTTTTTAAAGTTGCGTAAGCCGGGTGTGAGGATCCGTAACCGGAAGCTGAAAGAATCTGATCGGCCTGCGAAGAACTGAAATAAAAATCGCTCGCAGCGTTAAAGTTTTTTACATCATCGGAGAAGAATGAAGCCATTCCGATAACTTTAATATTCAGATGAAAACCCAGTTTTGTTGCAGGAGGCAGGATATTTACCCATCCGGAATTAAGATTGGAACCGAACGCCGAGATTACCGGCGCAACATAAGATTTGCCTACTGTGGAAGAGAGTTTAGACAAAGTTGTTTCAAGATCGTCCTGTGCTTTTAATACCTGAATCGATGACAACAGGAGAAGGGATATTAGTGAGGCTGCAAAAATTTTTTTCATAGATTCCTCCGAATTCCATATTTATTATATGATGAATTTAACTAACTAAATAATAGTTGCAAAGCCAAAAATTGAATGTCTGTGAGGTTCAACAACTATTTCAGGTTGATCAGTTCTCTGGCACCGTTCAGAGCAGCTTCTGTAATCTTTTCGCCGCTGATTAATTTGGCGACTTCGTTTATCCTTTCGTCATTATTCAACAATCGTATGGAACTGACCACACGTTCACCCGATTTTTTCTTTTCAACCGCGAAATGAAAATCGGATAAACCGGCAATCTGCGGGAGATGTGTAATTGCAATTATTTGATGAAATGAAGCGAGAGATTTGAGTGCCTGGCCGACTTTCAGTGCAATTCGTCCGCTGACACCCGTATCAATTTCATCGAAGATTAAAATCGGCAGCTTATCGGTCCTGGCAAGAATCGATTTAAGGGCAAGCATAATCCGGGAAATCTCTCCGCCCGAAGCAACTTTTACAAGAGGTTTTGGATCCTCCCCGATATTTGTTGAAACGAAAAACTCTACAATATCAAATCCATTGGAATCGCATTTATATTTACGTCCCTCTGCAATAATAAAATTTTCCGATGATGCATCCGCAGGTTCGTTCTCAATCTTTATTTCAAAGCACGAGTCATGGATTCCCAGTGTTTTAAGAGCTACTTCGGTTTCCTTTTTTACTTTTTTAGCGGCACTTTTCCTGCTGGTCGAGATTTTTTTTGCAAGAAGACCGCACTCTTTTCTAACGATTTCTATTTCACTCCGGAGAGATTCGATTTTTGAAGAGAA
Source organism: Melioribacteraceae bacterium (assembly GCA_035362835.1). Lineage (NCBI taxonomy): Bacteria > Pseudomonadati > Ignavibacteriota > Ignavibacteria > Ignavibacteriales > Melioribacteraceae > Melioribacteraceae bacterium. The sequence continues at coordinate 293,879 of DAOSDY010000003.1, read as the reverse complement.
ATTTTGAGCCAGGTTGAATTCTGTACCGATCTTTTCGCGGTGTTCGAGTACTGTATTTAAAGAACCGCCGTATTTTTTCTTTAATAAATTAATTGAACCGAGCCGGAGACGTATTTTTTCCAGGTTTTCAGGATCAATATCAATTCGATCTTTATAGGATCTTACAAAAGCAGAGATATCATTCAAGATGGCAATAACGGATTCGCTTTCATTTACTTTTTCAAGAAACGAGGGATCAATTTTTGAAAGCTCGTTGAGTTTGTTCCGGATTTCCGACATTCGCCCGAGAACAGAATCCTCGTTTTCATAGATCAATTGATAAATTTCACTCGCGGTTGAAAGGAGTCTTTCTGAATTTTCGAGAATTTTCAGTTCGCTTTCAAGCTTTTCATCTTCATTAACTTCAGGAGAGACATAATCAATCTCCTTGATCTGGAATTCGTAAAGATCTCTTTTCTCCTTCAACCGGTTCTCTTTCTGAAGAAGATCTTTCAGTTCTCCCAGAAAAGAGTTTAATCCGGAGTACCTGCCTTTGTAATCGTCAATCAGATTTTTGTGTCCCGCCGAATCGTCGAGCATCTCAATATGGGTCTCAACGCGGAGAAGCGACTGATGTTCATGTTGTCCATGCAGGTCAACGAGCAGATCGCCGGCTTCCTTAATCAGATTCAAAGTGACAGGTGTATCATTCAGAAAACAGCGGTTGGTTCCCTTAAGCGAAACTTCTCTTCTTACGATCAACTCGCCGGAGAATTCAATTTCATTTTCCGTTAGGAGGTTCTGGACTTTTTTATTCCCCTCGATTTCGAAGATACCCTCGACAACCGATTTATCGGATCCCTTTCTAACCACTTCAACCGAGGCTCTTTCGCCGAGTAAAAGTCCCATCGCATCAATAAGAATCGACTTACCAGCACCGGTTTCGCCGGTAATGATATTCAATCCCTTTCCAAACTCTACATGGATATTTTCGATCAGAGCGTAATCTTTAATAAGTAACGATTTGAGCATTGGCAACAGTTTTGTTTAGTGCGAATATTGCGAATGAGCGAGTAAGTATCAAGAGAGGACTGAAAGAGTAAGTAATAATTTGACTCAGGGGAATAGGTTTTATATATTTGAGCCCCAAGTTTGAAAATGTTCTTAGAATGGCTTATAAATATTACACCGCGGGGTGGAGCAATTGGTAGCTCGTCGGGCTCATAACCCGAAGGTTCTAGGTTCAAGTCCTAGCCCCGCTACTAAAGTAAACAACCTCACACAATAGTGTGGGGTTGTTTTGTTTTAAAAATAGAGGGATTGCATTTTCACATAGATAAGTGGAATAAATGATTCCCGATTTTTCTGATTCCCTTCTCCAAGAATCCGATTTGTTAATTCAGCAAAATCAATTCAAAAATATTTTAATGTTCTTTCAATTTATTATTGATCTGCCGCAAAAATTATTCTTTTGATTTTAGTTCGGATCTATTATTAAGTGAGATGGCTCACCATTTATAAATCCGGTGCGCTGGTTCATATATTTTATAAGAGCGGTTGATTAGATTGACGTCAGTAAGTTCAGGAATTGAAATGGAAGGAATGATAATAATCGGTGTAATGGTTCTTTTCGTTTTTCTTTTTTATAAAAAAGTTTTGAATATTTTCAGAGAATTCAAGTCGGATTGATTTTTCATCCCAATTCAACATTATTTACCGGTAACCCACCTGCATGAATGGATAGGCACAAAAAAATCCACAAGCAACCTTTCTAAAAAAGGCATCGTCTTATACAATAGAAATTAGAAAACACTTGTACTGAAAATAATAATAACAAACATGCATGGGGGGCACCATGAAAACCTTAAAGATCCTTTCGATAGTTCTTATTTCCGCTTTATTATTCTCCGCAACAACATTTGCTGGTCAGGAAATCGATCCTGTAGTAAAGGCCAAGTTCAAAATAATCGAAGCTAATCTGCTTGTCGGCTTAAAATCCGATAATGAGGGACTGCGGATCAGCTGCGCATATTTTCTGGGAGAAATGAAATCGGAGAAATCAGTAATCGAGCTTATGCAGATACTCCGGGATGACGAATCATATGCTGCACGCATCGTAGCTGCACTTTCACTTATTAAAATCGGGAATACCCAGGCCGTCTATATGGTTCAGAGGACATCTCTTTTCAATGAGTTTGAAGGTGTACGCAAGATGAGTGAGAAATTTTATCTTTCACATTTGATGAAGAAATACCTAGAGCAGCATCCTGAAAAAGTTGCAGAACTGTCCTACGTAAAATTCTAATTAATTTTTCTTTTACAGATCCTCGATGCAATAAAATGTCCGATTGGCTTCCCACCAATCGGACACTCCTTTTTAAAAACTAATAATCGAGCGTAAGAATTCTTCCCTGAGTGAAATCGAAGAAATCGTTTTTATTGGCTAGTTTTATACCTTTCATTAAATCGTACTGTGTTTTATTTGCAGACTCCAGGCAGGTGGGACAAACGGCAATTCTGACTCCCTTGTTCAGAATTTTATCGATAAGAATTTTTGACGGTTCGAACTTAGGCATTTCAAGACTCTTTGAATTATTCAATACAATGTGGACGGCACTAATATCGATATAGATATAAACATCGTGATCATCGGCCATTTTTAAGCCCATAGTTAAAGCCATTAAAACTCTTTGAGGGCTATCCATACCGCTCGAGAGATGGATCAATACTCCATCCTTAGCCGGAGGTGGTGGCGGAGGCGGAACATACTGCTCAACCGGTTCGGTTTTTTTAACGGTTTTGCTTTTTGATGTGGTGCTTTTTGTTTGTGCAATTGAAGAAGCCATTGCAACAATTACTAATAGAATGATGAGTTTTGAAATTTTCATTCAGAATCCTCCTTAATTGAATTTAGAAAAACAATCGGTGATTCCATTTACAATTCCGATTACATTTCAAATTTGTTCAAGTAACGCAAACAGTTTGAATAAACCAGAACAAAGTTTAAGATCACCCCGCTCATCTTGAATGAATATTAGAGTTGCGGATTGAATTTTACCTCCTAACGGTATCAAATATAAAAATTAAGTGGACAAGTGTAAATCAAAAGATTTTAAAGACAGTTTAACTTTTCCAGACCGAAATCATATTTCCTTCGGAAAGAGTATTAATGCTTATCCGTTCGAATTTCTGAAGTATATTCCGACCGACCCAGTCGATCGACTCTTTATCACCGTGAATAAGAAAAATCCGGCCCGGATTAACAATTTCAACAATTTTAAGAAGATCCTCCCTCCGGGCATGAGAAGGGAAATAAAAGCGTTCGACAAGGCATTTAACTTTTTGAGGTGAACTGAAGTCGGTTAGCCGGATCTCATCATTTCTGGAAGAATTCATAAGCCGGTAGCCGGGTGTTGTCTCGTCCATATACCCTACTCCGAAAACAGCGAACTCCCGCTGATTTAACCAATAATTAAGTAACTTGAAAGAAGTTGTTCCGGGAAGCAACATCCCGCTTGAGACAAGTACAATTGAAGGATTTTTTAGAAAGTAATTGTAATCTTCAACTTCAAAAATATTTTTCTGAGGTATTTCTTTTAGGACGTGATTTTTTTCTTTACGTCTTGTAATAAACCGGTTCCGGTCGTATAAAGCAGAAATTTCTCTGCCGACTCCGCCAGTGTAAATTCCGGTCTCAGTCAATTTTCCTTTCATCATCCGGTCATAAAGCAGGGTAAGCAATTCCTGTGTTTTACCGAGAGCAAATGCAGGGATTAATACGGAACCCCCTTTATTCAGAATTTCATTAGCGGCTTTAGTTAAGCGGTCACCTTCGCTCTTCCAGGTTCCAAGTATTGCCGAATCGGTGGAGCCATATGTAGTCTCGAGTAAAAGCAGGTCTACTTTTTTAATCCCTTTCAGGTCGGCATGAATCATTATCGATTGGTCAGATAAATTGATATCACCGGTAAATAAAATTCTTCTGCCCGAGAATTCAATCAGAATGGAAGCTGAGCCGAGAATATGTCCGGCATCGTAGAAAGATATTCTGACAGGTTCAACGGAACTATGCCGCATCCCTTTGAGTTCAATCCTCTCTTTATAATCGACCCCGCGAATGCTTCTCACTAGAAGGTCGATCTCTTCGTGAGTGTAAATCTTCAGATTATTTTCCGGATCAGCATTTTGAGCTAATATATTCGCGGTATTGTGAAGAGTTACATCTGCAATTTCTTTTGATTGTGCGGTTGAGTAAATAATGACATATGGAAATTTCTGGACGAGAAACGGGAGAGAGCCGATATGATCCTGATGAGAATGACTAATTAGAACGAAATCGAGCGGAAGATCCTCGAGAAGTGCAAAACCGGGGAGAGATTCGATTCCTTTTTTTTTCGGGTCAATTCCGCAATCGAGAAGAATGCCGGTACCCGAGATATTAAGGTAAAAGCAGGTCGCACCGATTTCAGAAGTACTGCCGAGAGGCAATAAACTAATCATTTATAGAATTCGTACTCAAAGACGGAATAGAATGAAGGTTTATCGTCCGCCGAATATCTGATTTCCTCTTTGATGAGTCCGTTATCATAATAGGAAAACCTCACCTTGAATTCGCGTTCACCGGTGTAGTAAATCTGCTTATCTTCAATCACATTTCCGTTCTCGTCGTAATCCATATATCGGGTTGCGTCGGGGTATTCGGATTTAATGAGATAGTCGTCCGGATTATATGTATACTTGAATGCAGCTGTGTCTTTAGGTGTAGTAAAAATTTCGCTTGTTATATTTCCGCGGTCATCATAATTCAAAATCGATCTATCCAGAATTTTTCCTTTGTCGTTATGCGTTTCAACGCTTGCAAGGCGTCCATTTTCATAAATCATTTTAACAATCGATGCAATTTTTCCGTTTGGTCTGTATGCAATCAATTCACTGAGGAGGTTCTGATCGTTGTATTTCAGTTCAGCATTACTTTCCCCTTTTGATTTGGCTTCCCAGTATTTTCGGGAAATCTCTTTCGATTTATCATTATAAACGGATTCACGTTTGAATATTATATTATCGTACTCGTTATAGATTTCACTCTTTATATTATTACCAAGCGAATCGTAATCATATGTAAACCGCTTGTCCAGAAGTGAATCAGCTTTCAAAATTATCTGTTCGGTTCTATTTCCTTTTTCATCGAAATAGACTTTTTCTAAAAGTACTTTTTGAGCAGAGAAACTTCCGTCTTCATTATAATATGCAAATTTTGTCCTCTCCTTTACTCTAAGCTTTCTGGCTTTTACCGATTCCTTTTCTTCCTGAGTAAGAAGTTTTTCTTTTTTCTCGTTATTCAGTTGTTTCTCAGCAAGGGGCATGGATTGTGAAAAGATCTTTTCTGCAGGGAGTATTAATAGAGATAATGCAAAAACGGTCGATAAAAAGGAATTAAAGATTTTATTTTTTGAAGTCATAGTAAATCCGTATAGTGTTTATAATTATCCTTGTTAGTACTCGATTAAAAAAGTAGACTGATTTAATAACCTGTTAAATAAATTCAGACAGGGAGATTATTGTTGATCACTTTGTTTTTTTTCTTCAGCAATAGTCTTTCCCTGAAGAGCTGTCCAATTTCAGCCCCAATAATAAAAATGCATGACGAATAATAAACCCAGAATAAAATAACAACGATTAAAGCGAATGCGCCGTAGAGAGCATTCGAACTGAAAAAGTATTGAATATAATAGCCGAAAACATTTCGGGCAATTTCCCAAAGCAGAGTTGTCCAGAATGCACTAAGAAGCGCAACCCTTTTCGGAAGTTTTTCATAAGGTATAAGATAATAGAGAGCGAAAAACATGGCCAGCATTATCAATAGCGACATAATCCGCACTATAAAATTCCAGAGTTGGCTCACGTTAAACTTGCTCATCATCTCCGATGTCTGGGCAACTTCGAGTGTCAAATTTATAATAGGAAAAACAAAAGTTGAAAGTGAAATAAAAATGACAAGCAGGATAACCATCCCCAGATCCCTCAGCATCCCGATAAATGCGTTCTTCTGAATCTTTGTATGAAAAATCTGGTTTAAGATTGTACGCATACTGCTGAAAATCCATGTTGATGTAATCAATAAACCAATAGCTCCAACATAACCGACAATTGTACGATACCCAACAAACTCCGGAAGCCGGGTCTCAATTACTTTTTTCATATAAGCGGCATAGACGGGATAGGGTATGGCAGTATCGATTATCTGGAAAATCTGTTCCTGAAGAGTTTTGACATCAAAAATGTTACTTAACAAAGAGAAGATAAGAAGGATAAGCGGTATCATACCAAGGAATAACGAATACGCGATACCGGCACCGGCAAAGAAAAGATTATTCTGATCTATCCTTTTAAATAATCCTATAAAGTAATGTTTTACGAATTCCAGAATTTTTCTGAATATAGGAAGAGGAATGAATGATCCGATATATTTGAATATCCTGAATTTAATCATATCATCCTTTTATATGGTCCATCTTCTTTCCAATCGAATCGTAATAGATACCAGAGAGAAGTTCCAGCTGGAATTCATACTGATCGTTTATCCTTAAACTCTTACCGCCAGTTTCACCGAGACAGGTAAACGGAGTGAAACTATGAGAGGCTAACTTCTCGAACTTCTCTCTGTTCTCCGGACTTACCGAGACAATAATTCTGGATTGACTTTCGGAGAAGAAGGTAAAATCCTCTCTGGTTTTAATATGAATATTCACTTTGGCGCCGATCATTTTTTCTTTATTGATAATGCAGCTCTCGGCTAGACTAACCAGTATTCCACCCTCCGAGACATCATGAGCCGAATTAATCAACCGGGAATCAATGAGCTCTAATAGTATATTATGAAGATCTTTTTCAGTCTGCAAATCGATTTTGGGTATTTCGCCTGTTACAAGTCCGTGAACCTCTTTAAGATATTCACTTCCTCCGATCTCTTCATAATCTTCACCAAGCAAGTATATCAGGTCTCCTTCCTTCTTAAATTCTCCGGTTGTAACATTTTCAGTTTTTTCAATAAGGCCAACCATTCCTATAACCGGGGTCGGGTAAACAGCAGCATCGGGACTTTCATTATAAAAACTTACATTTCCACCGGTCACAGGGGTATTGAAGAATCTGCATGCTTCCCCCATACCTTCAATTGCTTTTTTAAAAGTCCAGTAGACTTCCGGTTTATACGGATTTCCGAAATTAAGACAGTTTGTAATAGCCAGAGGCATGGCACCAGAGCAAACAACATTTCTAGCAGACTCCGCAACAGCAATCTTAGCGCCTTCCTTTGGATTAAGATAAACGTACCTGCCGTTGCAATCTGTTTTAGCAGCTATGGCTTTATTTGTTCCCTTTATATAAATAACCGCAGCATCCGAGCCGGGGCCTACAATTGTATTTGTTCGTACCATGGAATCATACTGTTCATAGACCCATTTTTTTGACGCGATATTCGGCGATCCTAAAATTTTCTCGAATGTTTCGGCGATGCATTCCGGTTCCGGAACTGACTTCAAGTCATAATTTCTTGTCTGAGAAAGATATTGAGGTTCCTGAGTATCGCGAATATAAACCGGAGCGCCACCACCCAGGACGAGATCGAAGGGAGGTACTTCAGCTTTTATATTCCCGTTGTGGTTTATAACGAGTTTTTTATCATCTGTCACTTCTCCGATAATTTCGCAGTTGAGGTCCCACTTATCAAATATTTCTTTTACTTTCTCCTCGTTCCCTTTCTTAACAACAACCAGCATTCTCTCCTGGCTTTCGGAAAGCATAATTTCGTAAGCGCTCATACCGTCTTCTCTAAGAGGAACCATATCGAGATTAATATTCATACCCGATTCCCCTTTAGCGCTCATTTCGGATGTAGAGCAGGAGATTCCCGCAGCACCCATATCCTGAATTCCAACAATCAAACCCTGTTTAATAATTTCGAGTGTTGCTTCGAGAAGCAGTTTTTCTGTGAAAGGGTCTCCAACCTGAACCGAAGGGCGCTTGGCTTCCGATTTTTCCGAAATCTCTTCCGAGGCAAAAGTTGCGCCATGGATTCCATCTCTTCCTGTAGATGAGCCGACAATCATTACAGGATTTCCTTTACCGTGGGCAGTAGCAGAGGCAACATGTTTGGTATCCACAATTCCGATGGCCATAGCATTTACAAGCGGATTTGTCCTGTAGGATTCATCAAAATAAACTTCACCTGCAACAGTAGGAACACCGAAGCAATTTCCATAATCTCCAATACCCTTTACAACACCTTCAAACAGGTAACGTGTTCTGGCGTCCTGAAGCGGGCCGAAACGGAGCGAATTCAAGCATGCGATCGGCCTGGCACCCATTGTAAAAATATCTCTAAGAATTCCGCCGACACCGGTTGCGGCACCCTGATAGGGTTCGACAGCAGAGGGGTGATTATGGCTCTCAATTTTGAATGCGATCGCCTGTCCGTCTCCTATATCTACCAGTCCCGCATTCTCTTCACCCGCACCAACCAGAAGTTTACCGCCGCTTCTCGGGAGCGTCTTAAGAAGTGCAATTGAATTCTTGTAACTGCAATGTTCACTCCACATTACAGAAAAGATTCCGAGTTCGGTATATGTGGGAATTCGTCCTAACCGTTCACAGATCAGGTCATATTCCTCAACGGTTAAACCATGCTCTATTGCTAAATTTTTATCGACAACAGGTTCTTTCATAATAGATCAGGATTGATTTTTATTATGCGAATATAACGATTTTTACGGGCTCATCGTAATTTCTTTAAATAATGTGTGTACAGGTAGAAGTTGAAAAATTCTAATCTAAACAAATCCGGTTATTATTCGATAATATCATTGTATATAGAGGAAAATTAAATGTCTAATATCACCTGGAAGGAATCCTTCAGTATTGGCATTCGTGTAATTGATGACCAGCACAGAAGGCTTATTGAAATAATAAATGACCTATACGATGCGCAGAGAATCGGGACTTCTCAATTCATTATGAATGGGGTAATAAACCGTCTTGAAGAATACACTATTTATCATTTCAAACTGGAAGAAGAGATGCAGTCCCTTAATCTCTATCCGGATTTTAATAAGCATATTGAGGAGCACCAGGAATTTATCGGAAAGCTTTCTGAATTCAAGCAGGATTCAATAAGGAATAACCTGCTGCTCAGTATTAAAACCATCGATTACCTGAAAGATTGGACAATTAATCATATACTCGGATCAGACCGGGATTTTGGTGAATACTTGCGCAAACTTGAAGCTGCATGAAATAATTGCGAGCAGGATTGAAATCAAAAAAATCTTAAAATTGCTACTGATTATAAACCTTTCTATTTTTTAGCCGTCTTAAAACAACAGATATTATTATAAATTTCCGAAGGCGGGAAATAATGCAAAATTATTTTGCTTCACATCGTTATTGGATCATTTCCTGGATTGCCATTTTAGGTCTCATAATAGTTTTTTACCCGCTAAACCCATATGAAAGTATGGAATTGAAAACTACCCGGCCGGAAGCCGTAGAGATTGCAAAAGAATTTTTGACTCAACAGAATATCGATCCGGATAAATTTTACGTGGAAGCTTTTCTCGACTATTCACCAGTGGAAATCAGGTATATAATTAAAAAACTCGGCGGAAAGGAATTTAAAAATTACGGTTGGAACGAAAAATGGTCTAACCTGAGCTGGACAGTTTACTTTCATCAAAACCTTCCGAGACAGATGCAGCAGTTATCCTACACAGTTGATGTTTCCAACACAGGCGAGATATTCGGGTTCAACAAGACATTAACGGACACGACTACAATACCATCTCTGTCTAAGTCCGAAGCGACCGAGCTGATTTCACTTTATCTCTCAAACGAGATCGGAAATGATTTCCGGGAAATGAAACTGATCGAAACAAGGGAAGAGAATTTCAGGAACAGGACCGATTTTTCATTCCGATGGGAAAGGACCGAACCGCGCCTCAATGCAAAAATCGTTATTACATCCCGTGTATCGGGTAATACCATTGGAGGGTATTCCTACTACTTTGAAGTCCCTCAACAGGAACGTGAATATTTTGAAGCCAGTGAAGCTATCTACGGAACTGTATCAGTAATTTTTGTGATTTTTCTGATCATACTCGCATTCTATCTTTTCTTAAAGAAATATCATCAGGGCGAAGTCTGGATAAGCGTCGGAAGAATCTTTTTTATTTTATATTTTCTACTATCCCTTATCAATCTGATTAACTACTGGCCCGCAATCGGGCAGGGCGCGATGATAGGTGATGTCTCTTTCCTCTATACTAAGATAATTGTTCTTCTTGTGAACGGATTGATCATTTCATTCTTTATGTCGATACTAATTTTTGCTTCATGGACAGTCGGGGAGTCATATGCGAGGAGTTTATGGCCAGGCAAATTGAAAGGGATAGACGCATTTATAAAGGGACATTTTTTTGCAATCGATTCCGGAACGGCTCTCTTTAAAGGTTTTGTACTCGGCAATGCACTGGCATTCAGTTACCTGGTTGTCGGTTTAATACTCAATAAACCTGAAGCAAAGATTTTTCTATCACCGGCAGGATTGATGGAGGGATTCGCTTCTTACATCCCGGTGCTTGCAACTATTCTGGAAGGTGCGTCTGTATCAATTTTAGCCGCGATCAGTGTTCCGTTTTTTATTGTAAACATCTCTTATCAGAGATGGAAAAGGAAGTGGGTTTCAATTCTGCTTTCCGGGTTAGTAACAACTCTCGCGTTTGTAATTGCTTCCACTCCCCCTTCGTTGAATAACTTCGCAATCAACCTGCTTGCCGGATTTATTTTCGGATGCGGCATTGCATACATTTATTTTCTATTCGATCTTCTAACAATTATAAGTTTGAGTTTCACTTCTATTCTTGTATCGCGCGGATATGTTTTGTACGCTGCCGATAATCCGGCATACGACTGGAACTTTGCAATTCTGATCATAGCATATCTTGCAATCCCGGTAATATATCTGGTAAGCCGTATCAGGAAAGAAGAATTTATTCTGGGTAATTACGGATTACCGTCGCATGTCCAGAGAATTTCAGAACGTGAGAGACTGAAGAAGGAGATGGAAATTGCGGCAAAAGTTCAGCTAAGTCTTCTTCCGAAAGAGGAACCGGTTATTCCGGGTTATGAAATCGGAAGTATTTCAATTCCCGCTGTAGAAGCCGGAGGCGATTATTACGATTTTGTAAAGCTGAGCGGCAACAAGGTCGGAATTGCAATTGGCGATGTTAGCGGTAAAGGAATCGGCGCGGCAATTTATATGACACTTACAAAAGGGATTCTCCAGGCACACGCAGAGGAGAATATTTCACCTTCCAATGTACTTGTAAAAGTGAACAGGCTGCTTTATAAAACAATTGAAAAGAATTCTTTTGTAAGCATGTTCTATGCAATTCTCAACGTGAATAATAACACTATTTCCTATTCGCGGGCAGGACACAATCCCGGAATTTTGTGCAGTCAGGAAGCCGCCGGAACACGCCTTCTTTTAAGTAAGGGAATGGCTCTTGGATTGGAAGAGGGATCAATATTTTCTTCGACACTTAAAGAAGAAGAGATTGAAATAAAAAGAGGGGATCTGTTTGTTCTCTATACCGACGGATTTACGGAAGCTATGAATGAGAAACACGATCAGTATGGTGAAGATACACTCGTAAAACTGCTTGAAAAAAACAGGCATCTTCCGGCAAAAGAATTGATCCATCTTGTTCTAAAGGATGTTAGAAAATTTGTTGATAACTACCCTCAGCATGACGATATGACTATGGTAGTATTGAAGAGAATCTGAATAACCTACTAAATTATTCAAGACTTGATAAAGCAGTATTTATTTACACAGTTCTGATCAGGAAACAAACAAACTCTTTGAGGAAAAGTCGGGATCACAAGTCAGGTGAACTCCCAGTTTTCTTAAACCCGCCTCATCCCCTCTTGTCGGGATATGAGTAATATGGACTTCACACCCTTCGAGATCTTTAAGTTTCTCAAGAGCCATCTGTGCCGCCGGATTTGATATCGCGCTTATACTCAACGCAATAAGAGTTTCCTCAAGATCGAGACTCATCACCTTACCGTTTAAAATTTCTTTTTTAAGTAACTGGAGAGACTTCATAATATTCGGCGGAAGAAGGTTAAGATTATCCGGCAATGCGGCCAATTTTTTGGAAGCATTCAGAATTAAACTTGATGCCGCATGCATGATTGGAGAATTTTTTCCTGTAACGATGGAACCATCCTTTAATTCTATTGCAGCTCCAACAAAGACCCCTTCATTCCCTTTCCCATTTTTTTCGGCATCGAGAGCAGAATCCCTTGCAAAACGGACAACCACGCGGTCTTCCACTTTTGCACCGATATTCTTCATAATCATTTCCGACCTTTGAAGAATTTCTGAATCCACAAATCCCATCGCATATTCAGCAGAGCATCTGAAATATCGTCTTATGATTTCCTGATGCGCCGCCTGCTGTACAGCACCGTCGTTAACAATTCCGAATCCCGCCCTGTTTACTCCCATATCGGTAGGGGATTTATAAACCGATTCCTCGCCCGAAATTTTCTCAAGAATTCTTTTCAACAAAGGGAACGCTTCGATATCCCGGTTGTAATTAACCGTTCTTTCGTTATAAGCCTCAAGATGATGGTGGTCTATAAGGTTTATATCTTTCAGATCAACCGTAGCCGCTTCGTATGCTATATTGACTTTATGGTTAAGAGGAAGATTCCAGATCGGGAAAGTTTCGAATTTGGCATAACCCGCCTTAATACCTTTTTTATGCTCATGATACAACTGGCTTAGACAAGTTGCCAGTTTACCGCTTCCGGGTCCGGGACCTGTTACTACAACAATCGGCCTGGTTGTTTCGATATACTCGTTGGCTCCGTATCCCTGATCGCTTACAATAAGATCTATATCGGTCGGATATCCTTTAGTGAATTTATGAGTATATACTTTTATGCCCCTTCTTTCGAGTTTATTTTTAAATGCCTTTGCAGACGGCTGCTCGTCGTATCGAGTAATAACGACGGCATTAATATCAATATCCCATTCTTTAAAATCGTCGATCGTTTTAAGAGCATCAGAGTCATATGTAATTCCGAAATCAGCTCGTACTTTTTTTCTTTCTATATCGCCCGCAAAGATGCAGAGGATAATATCAATTTCGCTCTTGAGGTTTTGAAGCAATCGCATTTTCACATTCGGATCGAATCCGGGCAGTACCCGTGCGGCATGGTAATCGAAAAGAAGTTTACCGCCGAACTCGAGATAGAGTTTATGATTAAATCTCTCAACCCTTTTTAGAATCTCTGCTGTCTGTTCTGTAAGATATTTTGTATTGTCGAAACCGGGAACCGGAATCATGCGCATGCCTCATAACTGAAAATAAATGGAGAAATAAAAATGATTTACGATATGAAGTTAGTGAAATAAGCTCTTATAGAAAATTATTTTTTAATATCGAATATTCGTGTTATTGATCAACTATCGTCAACTTATTTGCAGTCCTGGTCTGTAGTCCGGAGATATTGTCCGTTACAGAAATTTCAATCAGGTATTCACCAGGGGAATAATTTCCGAAATCGAGCTGGAAATAGATTTGCGCGTCATTTTCTATTGTCCTGTATTTCGAGGATAAAGTTATTCTGCCGTCACTCGTGATGCCAAGAAAATTCAAAACTGATGAAACAAATCTTGCGAAACCGGATCCTTCCTCCCTTCCGTAATCACTTATTGTTATATTCTGCTCAAAATCGGTCAACCCTATTCCATCTTTAACCAAATTATAAATCTCATAGTAGATATGTACGGGTCTACCTTTACTTATTATGTTTCGCGGGATCGGACTTATGATAATTTTATTGCGGTGAAAAGAAATTCCTTTAGAGTTTACATCAGAGACTTCTTCAGCAAAACAGAGATCGCTTATGTCTATTTTTTCATTACTGAATTTCTTAATTCTGAACGGATTGCGTGAAGAAAAAGTCCCCTTATCAATCTCGCGAATAATCTCGAAAGCGGTAAAGCCCGAATCCGGAAGAACCGTGAAATTTAAATTCGTCGCAATCTTATCACCATCTTTACTATCAATAGTAATTCTATCTCGCCTGCTGAACTTTTCATCATAATCTCTATTTAAAAAATAAAATCCGGTATTCAGAATCTGTTTGCCGGAAGAATTACTTAGAGAATCGGATAAGAAGCAATGGAGATACAGATCGGTATGATTTCTTTTACTGCTTTTAAACTGGAGAATTGAATACGATGCATCAATTTCCGGTCCTTCAAATCTTGGCAGATACCTTGATGGCCGTTCCTTCCTCAGGTATTCTGCAAAATCATTATAATTGCCAGGTACCTGCGGAACCAACTTGTCTTTTTCCGAAGCCGGCCAGACAAATTTAAAATTTCCGCTCGACGCCATATCTGTGAATGCAATTGCCATGTCATTATAAGTCCAGACTTCTGTTTTCATTTTAACTTTTGTATCATCTATCTGCGGTCTTACCCGCAACCTTTTCATCGGCTGGCCGTATCTTACAACAGTTTCACCCATATTCGATTTCCATCCTTTTATTCCGGCTGAAGGGAGATCAAAATTCAAATCAGCATATGTAACTCGCGCATAATGCTCAAGGAGCCGTTCATTATATTCTGTCATAAAAAGGGGATCGGATTTTTTCCAGTATTCATTTACAAATTCTTTCAGTTCATCCTTTCCGTAACTTTCAAATACTTCTCTGAATGAAGACTCCAGAAAAAGTCTGACCGAATTAAAAGTAAAATCATCCCGCTCTTCAGTATTCATAAGTCCGATAGCTGTTTGAAATTCCCTGTTCGATTCCTTGTACTTAAATGACCTGTAGTAAAGCAACCCCAATAACAGATGAATTTCTTTATCACCTTTATTATTTCTAACTAACCGTTCGAGCAGGCTGATGGCTTCCGGATATAATCCGGCAATCTCGTAAAGAAGGCTTAATTGCAAACTGGTTTTATAATGAAGTGAATCCCTTGAAAGAGCTTCCTTAAAATAATTTTCGGAATCATAAAAATCTCTTTCGGTAAATTCCCCAAGGTCTCCATAGAGTCCTCCCATATCTCGTACAGAATTATTGTATTCTTTAAAATCAATTGCTTTCAGTTCACCAAGATTCTGCCAAGCATCAACCTGCGTACTGTCTATTGAGATTATCTTCAGGTATTCATTAAAAGAGCTCAAGCGGGCAAAGTCCTTCATCAGATCTGCGAACGCATACCGGTACTCAATGTTATCCGGTTCTATTAATACCGCACTCCTGAAATTTTCGTATGCGAGGTTACGCGTCAAGTAAGTATTCTTTTTTAAATAAATTCTGCCTAGCTCGAAAAATGATGCTGCATCCTTATACTCGCGGATTGACTCACTGAAAAAATTCTCGGCAATTAATGTATCTCCGGCATTAAGTGCATCAATTCCCTTTTTATAGAGAATCGTTTTCTTCCTTCCGTCAACCGGATTCTGAAGGTTCAATTCGTGGTATGAGTAATATAAAAGAGTAGAACCGGATTGAACCTGTTGGGTGAAAAAAAGCGGGCAGAACAATATGAAAATTAACTTCTCTTTCATTTTTGTCTCGGGGATAAATTAACGAGAATCATTCTCAAAAATCAATTCAGTCAGACGGGAAAAAATTTTTACAGGGATTTATTCTTATGATGCAACCTTTTAAAAGTAGATGCCGTCTAAAGTTCAGAGAATAAAGGAAAGTACATGAAGAACCTATTGACACTCTTTTTATTAGTACCTCTCCTTTGCAATGCCAATAACGAAGAAAAGACTATATCATTAAAGAAAATCGACACGCCGATAAAATTGGACGGTATTATTGATGCGGAATGGGATAAAGCTCCGGAAATAAACGGATTTTTCCAGTTGTCACCTTATTATGGAAAAGATCCTTCCAAAAGAACATATGCCAAAATTTTAACCACCGAAAATTCTCTCTATTGCCTGATTGTCTGTTACGACAATATTGAGAATATCCAGCAGAATACGGGCAAACTTGACGATGGCGGAGGGGACATCGTCTCTATTATGCTCGATACTTTCGGAGACAGGAGAACAGCTTACAAATTTGCAGTCAGCGCGTCGGGGGTGCGCGCTGATTGCAGACTCCTCGACGATGCGCGAAACCGAGATTACAGCTGGGACGGAATCTGGTTCTCCGACAGCAGGGTTTACGACTGGGGTTATGTAGTTGAAATTGAGATTCCTTATAAATCGATCCAGTACAATGAAGACCTTGATTTCTGGGGACTTGATTTAGACAGATGGATCCCTATGATTTCCGAAGACCAATACTGGTGCAAATATGAACAGAATGAAGGACAGAGAATTTCAAAGTTCGGCAAACTCATTTTTGAAGATTTTAAACCCTCTGTAAAAGGGTTGAATCTGGAGATTTATCCGACTGCCTTCGGTAAGGTTACTTATCTTGGCAATAATAAATATAAAATGGATCCCAATGCCGGCCTCGATGTTTTCTACAATCCTTCCCCGCAGCTCACATTACAGGCAACTGCAAATCCGGACTTTGCACAGATCGAAGCCGACCCTTACGAATTTAACATTTCGAGGTATGAAACTTTTTTCTCAGAGAGAAGACCATTCTTTGTTCAGGGCAATGAAATATTTATGCCTTCCGGGCGTCAGAGGAATACTGGTTTTTATACACCGCTGGAACTTTTTTATTCACGTAGAATCGGGAAAAAATTGCCCGACGGCCGAGAAGTTCCGATCACATTTGGTGCGAAAGCATTCGGACGATACGAGGATTGGGAATACGGAGGATTTGTTGCACGGACTCCTGAAAAAGATTTTACAAATTACGACGGTTCTCCCGGCGTTGAACCCTCGGCTCTTTTCATTTCGGGAAGAGTAAAAAAGCAGATTATGGATAATTCGAATATCGGTGTATTGTTCGTAGGTAAGCAGACAGGTGATGATACCTACGGGGTTATCGATATCGACGGCGCATTCCGTGGACCTTCCTGGCAATTCTCTTATCAGATTGCGCGCTCGGTTAAGAACTCGGAAGGCGATTTTGCCGCCTCTGTAGGTTATGTAGATTTTGCTGAAACCTGGGTTACCGGAATAAGAAGCAGATACATCGGCGAAAAATTTGATATTAACCAGGTTGGATATGTCCCCTGGCGTGGAACAGCCAACTTTGTTTCATTTACCGGACCGATCTGGTACCCGCGGGAAGGGGCAATATCCCAGATTTTAATTTATACCGGCCCTTTCGTTGAATATGAGAAGGTGGACGGTTACACAGATCACGGATGGCTTTTCGGTTACAACATGCAGTTCAGAAGCAATTGGGGATTCGAAATAAATGCTTCATTAGGTAAATCGAAGGATCTTGATGTCAGATACGACTCGTACGAATTAAGCCTTAGTTCATGGTTCAATATTAATCCCGCATGGAACGCCAATCTTTATAGCGGTTATACAAAGACATATAACTTTGCCCGTAATTATCTGGCATTCTATTCATGGGTGGGATCCGGATTTTCATTAAAAGCATCCGACATTATCCGGCTCGGAACTTCATTGGATATATGGATTGAAGGAAATCCCGCCGGTGATGTAGAGGATATAACATTAAATTCAAGACCATGGATTTCGATTACTCCGGTCAACGACCTTAATTTCTATTTATATGTCGATAATCTTTTCGTCAAATCGACCGATAAGATGGAAAGGATCTTTTTTGGCGGACTCTTCTCATATCAATTCTCGCCTAAAAGCTGGATCTACCTTGCAATCAACGAAGTACACGACAGGTTTAACAATACACGTTCGATGGAGTTAAGCGACAGGGTTTCGGTATTCAAAATCAAATATCTCTACTACTTCTAATTTTCTTTCCTCTATTATAAAACATACTTAAATTAATCCCGACAATGATCGGGATTTTTTATGCCTTACAAATTTATAGATCATACGGCGGATATTGCCGTAGAAGTGGAAGGATCTTCATTAAATGAATTATTCATGTCTTCCTGTTATGCATGGAGGGAAGCGGCGATGGATATCAGTTCATTTCAAAAAGAATCTTCCAAAAAATTTATCTTCAACGCACCCTCTCTCGAAGTTCTCCTGACAGAATTATTAAGCGAATTAAATTTTCAACTATATACAAAAAGCTGGGTCTTTGTTACCATCCAAAATCTGCTTATAGAACAGACCGAATCCGGTTACCAGCTCGAAATTGAACTGTTCGGTCAGAAACATGACCTGGAGATTCATAAGTTGAAAGTTGAAATCAAAGCCGTAACCTATCATAAAATGAAAATTGTAAAAGAGGGAAATAAATTTAAGACAATTGTTGTATTTGATATCTGAGAGAGAAAATCCGGTTCTCACGACAGATATTTTGCGGAGGAATGAGTGAAGGTAAAAGGAATTGAAATTGAAAAGCTGAATGAGAATCTCTGGGAGATCCCGAAAACCGGAGAAATGCTTGTACCCGGCCGAATCTATACATCCCGCAAAATGATAGACGAAACACTTCAATCCGACGAAGCGATAAAACAGGTTGTTAATGTGGCTCAGCTCCCGGGCATTCAGAAATATTCGCTTGCCATGCCGGATATTCATTGGGGTTACGGTTTCCCGATTGGCGGAGTTGCCGCAACTGATTTAAATGATGGTGTAATATCACCCGGCGGCGTTGGCTATGATATTAATTGCGGTGTCCGGTTAGCCCGGACATCTCTGCAACTCGAAGATGTTAAGTTAAATATCCGCAAACTCGTAGAAAATTTATTCGCCGATATTCCAACAGGAGTCGGTGCCAGCGGCGCAATTAAAAAATTAAACACATCAGAGACTAAAAGGATTCTTAAAGAGGGAGCCGAATGGGCTGTATCTAACGGATTCGGATGCAGCGAAGACCTCGAATTGACCGAAGAAAACGGGAAATTGAAAAATGCCAATCCAGATTCTGTAAGCGAACGCGCAATTGAAAGAGGTATGGATCAGGCAGGCACTCTCGGATCCGGCAACCACTTTCTCGAAATAGACTTTGTTGAAGAAATCTATGACGAAAAATCAGCTGAAGTATTCGGTCTCTTTAAGAATCAAATAGTAATTCAGATCCACACCGGGTCGAGAGGGCTCGGTTATCAGGTCTGCGAAGATTATCTTAAACTCCTGCTCCGGTCCGAAAAGAAATTCGGTTTCAGACTTCCAGATAAACAGCTGGCATGCGCCCCGATCCGATCATCAGAAGGAGCCGATTATTTAAGCGCAATGAAAGCCGCGGCAAACTTTGCCTGGAATAACCGTCAGATAATCATGTATCTCGCCATGAAAAGTTTCAAAAGAACATTTGGCATTTCTGATAACGAACTGGAATTCAGACTTATTTACGACGTCTGCCATAACATTGCAAAGATTGAAGAACATATTATAGACGGTGTAAAAAAGAAAGTCTGCGTGCACCGCAAAGGTGCAACCAGAGCTTTTCCACCCGGAAGCATTTTTATTCCGGATAAATACCGGGACACCGGTCAGCCGGTGCTCATTCCCGGAGATATGGGCAGGTACTCTTTTATATCCGTTGGAACTCCCAGGGCAATGGAGGAAACATTCGGAAGCTCCTGTCACGGTGCGGGAAGGGTCCAAAGCAGGAATCAGGCGCTTAAAGAAGCAAAAGGTAAAAACCTGATCGATGAATTAACTTCCAAAGGAATTGTCATCCGGGCAAAAGGATATAAAACAATTGCAGAGGAGATGCCTCATGCATATAAGGACGTTTTTGATGTTGTGGATGTAATGCATAATGCCGGAATAAGTACGAAGGTAGCAAAGTTAAAACCTATTGGAGTAATAAAAGGATAGAATTTAAAAAGCCGGCCTTTGCGGACCGGCTTTGAAATTTCTTAGTGTGAATCAGCAATCTTTTTTCAAACGTTGAACCATCTGTTCCCATTTCACTTTCTGTTCATTATTCAGAAGTGATTCTATATCTTCCAGAAGTTTAGAATTTAATCTGCAGATTTCATCTGCAATTCTTAGCGACTCAGGATTATCTTTTATTTTATCCCTCGTGGCTCTATTTAATCTGAATAACTGTGCAGAGGCTTCCTGTCTTGTTATTTCACCGTTTCTAAGGTTGGTCATTATCTCTTTTCTTTTCTCATTAGCTTCTTTTACAATTGCCTCGTTTGCGGCCCGGAACTCTATTAACAGAGGTTTCAGAGATTCATGATATCCTTTAATAAGTTCCTTTACAGCAGCTCTCTGAGTTTCATCCAGGTTTAGTTTTCTGAAGATCATGCCGAGCTGTTTTGTAAAATCAAATTTTTCAAGCCAGGGATTTCCTCTAAGAACCGGATTACCGGGAGTAAGATTTCCACCCATATTCATAAATCCGAAGTTGAATAAAGAGGAATTAAATTTCATATCCGAATCCAGTGTCGCATCCTCAATACCGTTTAGAATATCCGAATTATCTATTAGAATGAACTGAGGCGCTTCAATGTTATCCTGCATTTTCGGTTCAACATTATCGGGCTGATTACAACCCCCTAATGTGACAGCGATAATAGCGAATAGAGAAAGAATTTTGATCCTTTTCATACTTACCTCAAATTTTAGTTTTCGGTCAAGAGACAACCGGAATTTATTGCGGGTTTAATTTAGAAAAGAAAATAGTGTATCCAAACATATTTTTTTATCTCCGGATATAAGTCACATTTTGGATATTCTGTTCAAGAGGCATATTTTCGTCCAACAGGTAAATTAATTTTGAGGCGATATGAACCAGATAATCAACGGACTCTCGGTAAATACTTTCGGCAATCCGGAAAAACAACACGTTGTATTCGTCCACGGATTTCCATATGACCATACTATGTGGGAAAATCAAATTAAATTTTTGGAAAAGGATTATTATTGCGTTGCTTACGATGTACGGGGCTTAGGTAAAAGTTTTGTGGGTGATGGTCAGTATACGCTGGAATTTTTTGTAGATGATCTACTAACGGTAATATCGGTTCTCAAATTAACAAAACCTGTGCTCTGCGGTTTATCGATGGGAGGATATATTGCTCTTCGCGCAATCGAAAGACATCAGGATCTTTTCAAAGCTCTTATTCTGATGGATACCCGTCCGGAAGCAGATGATAATGCGGGTAAATTGAAACGTGCTGCGGCAATAAATCAGATTAATGTTGAAGGACTTAAAAAATTTGCGGATGCTTTTGTTACAAACTGTTTTTCCGATGAAGCTCCTGAGAACCAGAAGGAAACGTTCTTATCCACACTCAGCAAATCATATAAGCACGACCCAATCGGAGTGAAAGGGTGCATAATCGCAATATTGAGCAGAACCGATACAACCGCTTCGCTTCACAATATTAAGATCCCGGTACTCGTGATTTGCGGTTCATTCGATAAACTTACTCCCCCGCCTGTAATGAGGGCTATGGCTGAAAAGATTCCGGGGGCTGAATTCGCTGTTGTTCCGGGTGCGGGCCATATGTCCCCGCTTGAAAATCCGGAGAACGTGAACGATCTGATAGGCGGATTCTTTAAAAGAAAACTAGGTTAGATTTTTTCCTTCAACGGATTAATTCTGAATTACACTGTCGATGTTTTTAAATTCTTTTATCCGGACCGGCTCTTTCGCTTTTTTAAGCGTATCGCTTCCGATCTTAATGCCCTCTTTAAAAGTCTGTTCAACTTTTCGCGGAACCAGTTTTAAATCGAAGTAACCGGATGTTGAGAGAATAAGTCCGGAGGTAATCAGCAGCGAACAGACAACGGGAATAAAAATATCGCTGAACCAGCCGAGAATTCTGAACGGAAGTTTTAAAAACGCCGAGACAAAATTTATTCCTTCCGGGCCCATTTTTTTATTAATGAATCTGATCCTGAGAGATAATCTCAGAATTGTGAGTGTTAGTCCCCACGAAATTATGGTTCCCATCGAGAGAATAATCACAAGATATGAATTGGAAAAATTTGCGGCAATAATTGCACCGGTTACTACAATAACGAAAAAGATTATAAAGAAGTGAATTCTCTGACTCAAGAGTGTTTCCGAAAAAAATCTCTCCTGATTTAGATCCGGGACTTTAGGTTGATTTTCTGCTGGCGGTGGAATTATTCTCGGCATACTAAACTCCCTTTTCTTAGTAAAACTCGACCGAATAGTTTTTCAATTTACCGTTCGAATAATCGAAGCGTGCGCTGAAAAATTTATCCTGAAAGAGCCAGGGAATAAAGATCCTGTCCCCTTCCCAGAGATTCAATTCGAGCAGTTTATCATTCTGAATCCATTCGAGTTTACCCTCATGCGAATCGATCAGTTTTCCTTTAAAATCCTTAGCGGTAAACATAAAAACGTACCAGTCTTTCTTACCGTCGAACATCGGGAATGTAATAAATCCATGCAGTCTCGGTTTACTTATTGTTAAGCCGCTCTCTTCTTTCACTTCTCTTACAACACATTCTTCAGGTGTTTCGCCTTTTTCAAACTTCCCGCCGAGGCCGTTCCATTTCCCTTCGTGGATATCTTCCTTTTTCTTGATTCGGTGGAGCATCAATGTTTTATCTTTATCAATTACATAACAGAGAGTCGCAAGCTGCATAATAATTTTCTTTTATTTGACTGAATCGCTCAGAAGTATGGAAATCTCGTCGAGTTCATCGAGAAACCATTTTACCTTTTCGGATTTAGCCCTTTTGCTGTCTCTTGCAAGAGCTAGCCATAACTTGCATTCATTGGCAAATTTCACGCTGGCAAGTGTAAAATCCTTAAGTTCCTTTTTGGTATCAGCCGCGGTGGCTTCTATATAATTGCTTATCACACTTGTACCGCTGCTGAATATTTCATCGGCAATCCGCTGAGAAACATTATCTTTCGGAAGGAGGTCGATAAACTCAATCAGTTTGAGTGTAAGAAAATAGAGCCGTTTCCTGAATTCACCCCGGGTTGTGTCTTTTACCAATTTTCCTCCGGATTATTCTTTACTTAAACCGAGATACTGATCTTTGAGAAGATAGTTTTTAACATAATCGCTTACACCCTCTTCAACATTGCTTATTTTTTTATCGTATCCTGTAAGTTTCAGTTTTGTTGTATCGGCTTCGGTAAAATACTGATACTTGCCTTTTATCTCCTCCGGCATCTCAATAAATTCAATATTAACAGGTTTGTTAAGTGCTTTAAAAACGGCGGTAACAAGTTCAAGCCACGACTGAGCTCTTCCCGTTCCAATATTAAATATTCCGTTGAAATTCCTGTGTTCAAAAAAGTGAAGAGTCATATCAACTGCGTCTTTAACATAAATAAAATCTCGTCTCTGCTCACCGTCTTTATATTCAGGTTTATAGGATTTAAAGAGTTTTACCTTTCCGGTATCCCGCACCTGTTCAAAAGATTTATGAACCACGCTTCGCATATCCCCCTTATGATATTCATTAGGTCCGTAAACATTAAAGAATTTCAGGCCGACAATTTTATCTATCATCCCGTTCCGTTTCAGCCAGGTATCGAAGAGATGTTTCGAATAGCCGTACATATTCAAAGGATGAAGTTCGTTCAGGAGAGAATCATTATCCTCGTAACCGGCTGTTCCGTCTCCGTATGTAGCCGCAGAAGAGGCGTATATAAACCGAACTCCGTTGTTCAGCGAATACTTTGCAAGCTCCTGGGAATAATGAACATTGTTATCCATCAGGTAATCCGCATCTTTTTCAGTAGTTGATGAACAAGCGCCCATATGAATAATTGATGAAACTTTGAATGGCACCAGGCTTTGCATTATCATCGAAATGAAATCGTCCTTGTGAATAAAATCCTCATACTTCAATCCGTTAAGATTTTTCCACTTGTCGTCTTTACCAAGTTCATCCACGATAATAATTTTATCAATCCCCATCCGGTTTAATTTCCAAACGATGGCGCTTCCTATAAATCCGGCTCCTCCGGTTACTACTATCATATACTTCTCTTTTATTTATTATATTTGAGCGAAAGTTAAGTATAACTATAATTTGAATCAAAACACCGCAACGGCCGGGGAAAAAATCTTAACAGTTACAAACCAGAGAAAGAAACATTATGATTTCTACATTAGATACATTTAAGAGAATTTTAGAGGAGCGGATACTTGTTCTTGACGGCGCAATGGGTACACTAATTCAGCGCCACAAATTAACAGAAGAGGAATTCCGGGGTGAGCTTCTTAAAGATCACCCGGTTGAAATAAAAGGAAACAACGATCTGCTCGTCCTAACGCAACCGGAGATTATTAAAGGAATTCACAGGAAGTACTTTGAAGCGGGATCCGATATAGTAGAAACAAATACTTTTAACGGGACTTCAATTTCACAATCCGATTACCAAACCGGGCACCTCGTTTACAAAATAAATTTCGAGGCGGCCAGAATCGCAAAAGAAGTTGCTCTCGAATTTACATGTAAGACTCCGGACAAACCAAGATTCGTTGCAGGCGCGCTCGGGCCGACTAATAAAACTCTATCGCTTTCGCCGGATGTAATGGATGCCGGATTCCGTGCCGTTTCGTTTGATGAGATGAAGGATGCATACAAAGAACAGGCACGCGGATTAATAGACGGCGGAGCCGATCTCCTGCTTGTTGAGACAATTATCGATACTCTCAATTCAAAGGCGGCTCTCTTCGGAATAATGGAATTGATGGATGAAACAGGCAAGGATTTTCCGATTATGATCTCCGGTTCGATAATCGATATGAGCGGAAGAACTTTATCAGGCCAGAATACGGAAGCTTTCTGGATCTCGATCGCTCACACAAAGAATTTATTGAGCGTAGGATTAAATTGTTCGCTCGGCGCTTCACAAATGAGATCATTTATAACAGAAATGTCCCGCATCTCGATTACATTTGTTAGTCTGTATCCTAACGCCGGGCTGCCGAATGAATTCGGCGGATACGACGAAACGCCCGGCACCATGTCCTCTGTGCTCGAGGATTATCTCAAAGATGGTTTAGTAAATATAATTGGAGGGTGCTGCGGTACAACTCCCGAGCATATAAAGTATTTTTCAGAAATTGCGGCGAAGTATAAACCGAGAAGGATTCCGGAAGTGGAACCTCTTCTCCGGTTAAGCGGATTGGAACCGCTGATATTGCGCCCCGATTCGAATTTTATAAATATCGGTGAAAGAACTAATGTAACCGGATCGAAAAAATTCGCACGATTAATAAAAGAGGGTAACTTTGAGGAAGCGCTCTCAGTTGCAAGAGACCAGGTTGAAAACGGGGCGCAGATACTTGACGTGAATATGGACGAGGGATTGATCAACTCTGAAGAAGCGATGACCAAATTTCTGAACCTGCTTGCTGCCGAACCCGACATATCGCGAATTCCCGTTATGATCGATTCATCCAAATGGAGTGTTCTCGAAGCAGGATTAAAATGCCTTCAGGGCAAGGGAATCGTAAATTCTATTTCCCTGAAGGAAGGTGAGGAAATATTTAAAGAGCATGCCGCAAAAATTTTAAGATACGGTGCCGCTGTTATAGTAATGGCATTCGACGAGGACGGACAGGCCGATTCATACGAACGGAAAATTAAAATCTGCGAAAGAGCATACAGAATTCTTACCCGGGAAGTCGGATTTCCTCCGCAGGATATTATTTTCGATCCGAATATTTTTGCCGTAGCAACGGGCATTGAGGAACATAATCAGTATGCTCTTAATTATTTTGAAGCCGTTAGATGGATAAAGAAAAATCTTCCGCTGGCAAAAGTGAGCGGAGGTGTAAGCAATGTTTCGTTTTCCTTCCGCGGCAACGATAAAATCCGGGAGGCAATGCATTCAGCTTTTCTTTATCATGCCATTGAAGCAGGAATGGACATGGGAATTGTAAATGCGGGACAACTGGCCGTCTACGAGGAGATTCCGAAAGATCTGCTTGAGTTGGTTGAGGACGTCCTCCTAAATAGAAGAAGCGACGCTACCGAAAAGCTTGTTGAGTATGCCAATAGAATTGTAAAGGAAGGTAAAATTGAGAAGGAAGAGAATGAATCGAGAAAACAGAGTGTTGAGGAGAGACTGAAGTATTCTTTAATTAATGGTGTGACTGAATACATCGAACAGGATTGCGCTGAAGCGCGCAACAAATACGCCTCTATCCTCGAGATAATTGAAGGACCGCTTATGGCGGGAATGAATGTTGTTGGAGATCTATTCGGTTCCGGAAAAATGTTTCTGCCTCAGGTTGTTAAGAGTGCAAGGGTAATGAAAAAAGCGGTTGCTTACCTAATACCATATTTAGAGCCGAAAGCATCGGATGGCACTTCAAAAAAGTCCGCTTCAACCGTTCTGCTTGCGACAGTAAAAGGCGATGTTCATGATATAGGAAAAAATATTGTTGGCGTTGTACTCGGCTGCAACAACTATGATGTAATCGACCTCGGAGTGATGGTTCCTTCGGATAGGATCCTTTCCGCGGCAATCGAAAAAAATGTCGATATTATCGGCTTGAGCGGACTGATCACGCCTTCGCTCGATGAAATGGTTCATGTTGCAAAAGAGATGGAACGGATGGGATTAAAGATTCCCCTCCTTATTGGCGGAGCTACAACATCAAGAATTCATACAGCGGTTAAAATAGCTCCGGAATATTCGGAAGCAACGGTTCACGTTCTTGATGCTTCCAAAAGCGTTAATGTAGTAAGCAGTCTGATCAGCAGTGAACACAGAGACCAATTTATAAGTAATGCTAAATCAGAATATGAAAAACTGCGGCAGGAACATTATAAAAGAAAAATTGTGCGGGAATATATCCCTATCGATCAGGCCAGAAAAAACAAAGTCCAAATTAACTGGAATAAATTTTCCGTTCCTAAACCATCGTCAAACGGTGTTACCGTTATTGAAGACGCAGATCTACATCAGATAAGAAAATATATCGACTGGACTCCATTTTTTTCGATATGGGAACTAAAAGGCCGATATCCTGATATTTTCGGAAACGAAAAGTATGGTGAAGAGGCCAAAAGAATTTTTAATGATGCAAACAATCTTCTCGACCGGATAATAGGAAGCAGACTCTTAAAAGCCAAAGGAATAGTTGGACTTTTTCCGGCAAACTCTTTCGATGACGACATAATTGTTTTCCGAGATGAAAAGAGAGACGGAATTCTTGAAACACTTCATACTATCCGTCAACAAATGATAAAGTCGGAAAACCTCCCGAACATAGCTCTTGCGGATTTTATCGCTCCAAGGGAAACAGGTAATGAGGATTATATTGGAATGTTTGCCGTTACGACCGGTATTGGAATCGAAAAAATAATTGAAGAGTACGAAAAAGCTCATGACGATTATAATGTTATAATGACGAAGGCAGTTGCAGATCGACTTGCCGAAGCATTTGCCGAATATCTGCACGAAAAAGTAAGGAAAGAGATCTGGGGTTATTCAAAGGACGAAAATTTTGTTAACGAGGATTTGATTGCAGAAGAGTATACCGGTATCCGTCCGGCACCAGGTTATTCAGCCCAGCCGGATCATTCAGAAAAACTGACTATATGGAAATTGCTTGATGTTGAGAAACAAATTGGTATCGGTCTGACAGAGAGTTTTGCAATGTATCCGGCAGCATCGGTATGCGGTTTATATTTTGCGCACCCCGAAGCCAAATACTTCTCAGTTGGAAAAATCAGCAAGGATCAGGTGGATGATTACAGAAAAAGGAAAGGGATCAGTTTGAAGGAAGCTGAAAAGTGGCTGAGGCCCATTCTAAATTATGACGGGAGTGAATAATAATTATTTACTATTTTCCATAAGTGTTTATAGAATAAATTTTTATAGATCAATTAATGATTAAAAACTCTTTCCGCACCGGAGCTATTGGCGCATTAATGGATGAGTATGAACGCGCCGCTTCTGATCTTATCAGGATTCTAGAAAACCTCCCTCCTGAAAAATTCGAAAGAATTTACGATGCAAAAACAACCGACGAAGACTGCCGATCAATAAAATCAATAATAAATCATGTTGTAAACGCTGCTTACAGATACGCCAACCAGATCAGAACCTTTTTAGCACTTGTTCCGGTTAACCCCGAATTTAAAATTGAAAATGCCAAGTCAGCCGTTAGAGCGATCAATAAAGCGCTTACATTTACAGCAAATTCAATCGAGGGTTTCTGGAATATGACCGATCAGCAGATCCTGGCTACCAGACAGCCAACACGTTGGGGTCTTTACGATATCGAAATGATGTTCGAACATGCAATTGTACATATACTCCGCCACCGCAGGCAGATAGAAAAATTTATTAATAATTAATTATTCAGAGGGTCATCATGTTAAAAAAATTCTGCACATTATTTTTTGTCCTGCTCGTTTCATTTGTATCAATAGCCCAGGAGAAAATTGATCACCAGGTAATGCAGAGAATTAAAAGAGAAGGGCTTGAAAACTCCAAAGTGATGGAGTATTTAAGCTATCTGACCGACATCTACTCACCCCGGTTAGCCGGTTCCGATCAATATAGAGAAGCAGGTAAATGGATTATTTCCAGTATGAATGAACTGGGTCTTCAGAATGCCCGGATGGAATCGTGGGGAACGTTCGGACGCGGATGGGAATTGAAAAAATTCTACTTCGCTATGACCGAGCCGCAGTATATGCCGATCATTGGATATCCTAAAGCCTGGACACCGGGATTAAACGGTACACTTGAAGGACCCCCAGTGCTTATGGAAATAAAAAAAGAGGAAGACCTGCAGCCGTTTAAAGGGAAACTGAAAAACGCGATCGTATTTGTTCAGGGCGAACAGGAAGTCCAGACTTCATTTGAACCTGATGCTAAGAGATATACCGACGAGGAATTGAAACAGCTGGAAAATCTACCGGAACCTGGCGGACGTTCCCCTTTTGCAAACAGGATGGAAGAATTCATGGCGCGCAACCGTCTTCGTCAGGCAATTTCTTCATTCCTTATAAGTGAAGGTGCGGCTGTTACGGTTGAACCGGCTCAGGGAAGATACGGAACTGTTTTTGTTCAGAGCGGAGGTTCATACAGAAAAGGCTCGCCGGATGTTATTCCTCAGATCGCAATTGCAGTTGAACATTATAACAGGATTGTAAGAATCCTGAAACAGAATGTTCCGGTTAAACTTGAAATGGAATATAGAGCGGATTTTGTTGATACCGATTCATTAGGATATAATATTATTGCAGAAATCCCCGGCACCGATAAAAAATTAAAAGACGAAATTGTAATTCTCGGCGGACACTTCGATACATGGCATGCCGGCACCGGCGCTACGGATAACTCGGCAGGCTGCGCAGTTGCACTCGAAGCTTTAAGAATCCTTAAAGCTATCGGTATTCAACCGCGCAGAACTATCAGGATTGCAATGTGGGATGCCGAGGAAGTCGGCCTTG
Source organism: Melioribacteraceae bacterium (assembly GCA_035362835.1). Taxonomy (NCBI): domain Bacteria; kingdom Pseudomonadati; phylum Ignavibacteriota; class Ignavibacteria; order Ignavibacteriales; family Melioribacteraceae; species Melioribacteraceae bacterium. Next base: position 264,399 of record DAOSDY010000003.1, on the reverse strand, counting down.
TCGGATCTAGAGAATATGTTAAAAATCACTTCTTCGATCGGGACAAGAAAGAGAAGAAACCGGATTACGATAAACTCTCTGCCTATTTTAATTATGATAACGGCGCAGGGAGAATCCGGGGCATTTACACACAAGGTAACGAAGCAGTTCTTCCGATCTTCCAGGAATGGCTTAAACCGTTCCACAGTTTAGGAGCTGCTACAGTAACTATAAGAAACACAGGCGGAACCGATCATCAGTCTTTCGACGGTGCCGGACTGCCCGGATTCCAGTTCATTCAGGATGAACTCCACTATGATACAAGGACACATCATTCCAACATGGATGTTTATGATCTCACTATCCGCGGGGATCTGATGCAGTCGGCGGTTATTATGGCGGCATTTGTTTATAACGCCTCAATGCGTGATGAAAAGCTGCCAAGGAAATATTTCGATCCTAATGAGGAAAGACCAAGACGCCCAAGATTTTGATAGAGTAAGTAATAATTAATTTGCCGGTTAATTCTATTAATAAATTGGAGTTCTAAATGGGTATATTCGACAGAAATCCGAAACAACCATTCATCGCTTCTTACAGGAATATGGGGAAGAAAATTGTTTGCCCTAATTGCGGGCACGACAAGTTTGAAGCCCGGGATGTTTTATTGAATACAACCGCCATGACATTTTTCGGGTTCGACTGGGCGAATAGAACTGCTTCTGCTTTAATCTGTACTCAATGCTCAAGAATTGAATGGTACTTTAGTCAACCTGAAATTTCGAATTAGTGAATTATGAATGTAAGAAATAAACTGGAAAATCTTTTCGGGAAGTGGTCCGGCGAAAGATCAGTTTCATTTACTCCCCTTCCTGAATCAGGATCTGCAAGGAAATACTACCGATTGCGAGGAATAAAAAATTCGGCTGTTGGAGTATATAATCCCGATAAGCGAGAGAATTCGGCATTTGCTTACCTCGCAAAACATTTTAAAAAAATTAATCTGAATGTTCCGCGGATTTATGCTTCGGATCAGAAAGAGAATATCTACCTGATTGAAGATTTGGGGGATCAGACTTTATTCAATATTCTCACATTACCGGCCGGTAAGAAACAATTCTCACCTTACGATCTTGATTTGATCCAAAGATCATTAATTGATCTTACCCGATTCCAGATTCACGGTTCGAAAGGAATTGATTATAATAAATGCTACCCTCGGCCTTCATTCGACAGGCAATCGATTCTCTGGGATTTAAACTACTTCAAGTATTACTTTCTGAAACTTGCCGGCATCCAATTCGACGAGCAGAAACTTGAGGAGGATTTTTCAACATTAACCGGACATCTCTTAAAAGCCGAAAAAAATTATTTTATGTACCGCGACTTCAATTCGCGAAACATAATGGTTTTAGATGAGGAATTATTCTTTATAGATTTTCAGGGCGGTAGAAAAGGTCCGCTTCAGTACGATGCGGTTTCTTTTCTTTTCAGTTCCAAGTTAAATTTCGATGGACAGCTTAGAAGTGAACTGCTCGAATTTTATATCGAGTCGGTTAATAAATTGAAAAAGATCGATTCAAAACAATTCAAAAAATATTTCTACGATTTTGCATTGATCCGCATACTTCAGATGCTGGGTGCTTACGGGTATAGAGGATATTTTCAGGGTAAAGCTCATTTTATTACGAGTATTGCTTTTGCTATTAACAATCTCGAATCGGTATTAAATTCAAAAAAGATCCGTTTGAAAATGCCGGAGCTTTATAACTGCTTTGGATTAATCATTGATAAAATGAACAGCGGTTTTTTCCCTCTCCCCTCTCAATCAACGGGTAAGCTGAATGTACGGATCAGCAGTTTCTCCTACCGGGAGCGAATCCCTTCCGATTTCACCGGAAATGGAGGAGGATTTGTATTCGACTGCAGGGCTATTCCCAATCCCGGCCGTATAGAAAAGTACAAGCACCTTACAGGAAAAGATCTTCCTGTAAAAGAATTCCTTGAATCACAGCCCGAAGCAATGAAATTCCTTAAGGAATCGACCGACATAGTTGAACAATCCGTTAAAAACTATATTGAACGGGGATGGACCGACCTGATGATAAACTACGGATGTACAGGCGGGCAGCACCGTTCGGTTTTCTGTGCCGAGTCCCTTGCTTCATATCTAAGAAGCAAATATGATATTAATGTTATACTTACTCATACAAAATTTTCGGGTTAATAAATTATTCGGATGAAAGCTTTCATACTTGCAGCAGGACTCGGAACACGACTTAAGCCTTTAACCGACAATAAACCGAAAGCGCTTATTGAGGTTAACGGGATTACCCTTCTTGAGTATGCGATAAAAAAAATTTCTGAATCCGGCTTTAAGTCCATCATCGTAAATGTACATCATTTTGCGGGACAGGTAATCGATTTCCTTAACAGAAAAAAATTCCGGGGAGTTGAAATTGCCGTCTCCGATGAATCTAATCTCCTTCTCGATACAGGCGGCGGACTTAAAAATGTCCGGTGGTTCTTCAGCGACGAAAAACCATTTCTAATTCATAATGTAGATATCATTTCAGATATAAACCTGACCGGACTTTATAAACAACATCTGGGAAACAACTCAATAGCAACTCTTGCTGTTCAAAAACGGAAGTCATCCCGGTATTTTTTATTCGATCACGAAAAAAAATTGTGCGGCTGGAAAAATATCAAAACAGGAGAAATTAGAAACACCCGACTTCCTGAAGGTGAAATGTCGGAAATGGCATTCAGCGGGATTCAGATTGTTGAACCGGAGATTTTTAAACTCATGCCGGAGGAGAGTATTTTCTCCCTGGTCGATCTTTATCTTCAGATCGCAAATAAAAGCAGAATAGTTTATTTTGATCACAGCAATTCTTTGTTTCTTGATCTCGGGAAAAAAGAGAAATTAACTGAAGCAGAAAAAATTATACCCGGTTAAATAGCGGGGGGCACATGGATCGTTCAAAAAATCTGAAAAATTTCAGAAACGGATTCGACAAATTAAGAATAGCACTTCAAAATTACCCCAAACAGGCATTTGATTTCAAACCTTCGCCCGACAAATGGAGCATACGGGAAATTATAATACACATGGCCGACAGTGAAGCCGTTGCGTATTCGCGATGCCGCAAGATTATTGCCGAACCGGGTTCCGAAATTATGATTTATAATCAGGATCTTTGGGCAGAAGAATTGAATTATAACAAGCAGGATATAGATACAGCATTGGAATTATTTGCCTTTCTGAGAGTATTAACCGTTAAGCTGCTTGAAAAGCTGCCAAATTCCAAATGGAATAATTATGTTTTGCATCCTGAAAGGGGAAAAGTAAATCTTGACCAATGGCTGGAAATCTATTCGAATCACGTTGATGTTCATATCAATCAGATGAACAGAAATTTATCCGACTGGCAGAAATTAAAAACTGAAAATTAATTCCGGAGTTAATATAATGAAGAAAATAATCCTTCTTTTCTTATTAGTCTCGTTTTCCGTATTCGGTCAGGGACGGGAGTGGATAAAAGAGAATTACAATAAAAAAGAATACCGGATTCCGATGCGGGACGGTACAACGTTGTTCACTTCTGTTTATACACCAAAAGATTCAACGAAAGACTACCCTATTCTAATGATCCGAACACCTTATACAGCGGCACCGTACGGTGAAGAGAACTTTCCGAATTCTCTCGGTCCGAACGACAGCTTCCCGAAAAGCGGCTATATATTCGTTTTTCAGGATGTCCGCGGAAAATTTATGAGCGAAGGTGAATTCGATAATATGCGCGCTTACATTCCCCATAAAAAGGGAAACCAGTTCGATGAACCGAGCGATACATACGATACAATCGACTGGCTGGTGAAAAATCTTAAATTCAATAACGGCAAAGTGGGTATCTGGGGAATTTCCTATCCCGGATTCTATGCAGCTATGAGTTTAATCGATTCTCATCCGGCATTGAAAGCCGTATCGCCGCAGGCTCCGATATCAGACTGGTTTATTGGCGACGATATGCATCACAACGGTGCTTTGACTTTAACAATGTCTTTCAATTTTTTTAAAGGATTTGATCAACCGCGGGAAGGTTTGACCACAAGCTGGAAATCGATACCGCCTTATCCTTCGCCGGATATGTACAATTTTTTCCTAGACCTCGGTCCCTTACCGAATATCCAGACAAGATTTTTCCACAACAAGCTTCCGTTCTGGAATGCAATTACAAGTCACGGAACATACGATGAATTCTGGCAGTCCAGAAATAATCTCCCGCATTTTAAAAATGTGAAACCGGCATCATTGATCGTAGGCGGATGGTACGATTCCGAAGATCTCTACGGCCCCTTGAACATCTATAAATCGATAGAAGAAAAAAACAGTACCAACAAAAATTACATTGTTATGGGACCATGGAGTCACGGTGGATGGTCCAGAAGCAACGGAAGTTCATTCGGCGATTTTAATTTTCCTGAAAACACATCTGAATATTACAATGAGAAGATCTTAAATCCGTTCTTCAATTATTTTCTTAAAGGTGAAGGAGAACTGAACATTCCCGAAGCTGTAACTTACAGGACAGGTGATGATAAATGGATTCATCACAGTGAATGGCCGCCGTTAAATACTACTCCTGCAAATCTTTATTTCGGTAGCGGAAATATGCTTGTCTGGGAAAAGCCATCGAGTTCCGGAAAACTATTCAGTGAATACCTTAGTGATCCATCCAAACCGGTTCCTTACACATCCAGGTTTCATGATTCGCAGCAGATGTACAACCGGACTTATATGAGTGAAGATCAGCGTTTCGCCTCCGCCCGTCCCGATGTTCTTGCATTTGAAACGGAGCCTTTGACAGAAGATGTAACCATAACCGGGCCGGTATTAGCCGATCTTTTTGTTTCGACTACAGGTACGGATGCCGACTGGGTTGTAAAAATAATCGATGTCTACCCGGATGATATGCAGAACCCAAATCCCAATCCTAACAACATAGAACTGGGCGGATACCAGCGGCTTATCCGTTACGAAATTATGAGGGGGAAATTCAGAAACAGTTATGAGAATCCTGAGCCGTTTGTTCCAGGCGAGGTTACAAAAGTGAAAGTAAATCTCCAGGATATCGATCATACATTCAAGAAAGGTCACCGGATAATGGTTCAGGTTCAGAGCAGCTTCTTTCCGTTCTTCGACAGGAATCCGCAAAAGTTCGTTGATATTTATAATGCTAAAGAGGAGGATTTTCAGAAGGCCAACCACAGGATCTATTTTTCAAAGGAATATCCGTCACAAATTCAATTTTCCATTACAAAATAATTTCGGTATATAAAATTTTTGGTTAACTTGCACATCAACAAAGGCGGAGTAGAAATGAAAAGGACAATCTTTACACTCATTCTATTATTTGCAGGTTTTTCGATCGTTTTTCCTCAATCGATCTCAATAGGGCCGCAGGTTGCTTACATTAAAACTTCCGATGCAGAAAAAGGAGTTCTTATGCCTGCCGGTGCCATCAGACTTAATCTGGGCGGCCTGGCAATTGAAGGATCAATCGGTTATAAAACCGAAGAATTTATGGACGGCATTGTAAAAGCAACATCATACCCTATAATGGCAACCGCATTGCTTAAGCTTCTACCTATAATTCATATTGAAGCCGGTCTTGGATGGTATAATACCAAAATTGAGTACAGCGGGGTTCTAGCTTCATTTCCTTCTGAGACTCAAAGTGAAGTTGGATATCACGCAGGTGCGGGCATTGAACTTGAATTAGGAAATATAATTGTTACAGGCGATCTCCGTTATGTGAAAATGGGTGAACTGAAAGACCTTAAGAATGTTAATGACTTGAAGAGCGACTTCATTGCTATTTTCGGCGGATTGATGTTTAAATTATAATTGAAAAATTTCTCATTAATTGATTGAGGCATTATGATATACGACCATCTAAAAAATGCAGAGCTCTACTTCCCGATAGGCGAGAGATTGCAAAAGGCCTTTGAATACCTGAGGTCGAACGATTTTAGCAATATTGAACCGGGGCGATATGATATTGACGGGGATAATATTTATGCAATTGTCCAGGAGTATGATACAAAACCGATGACATCCGGCAGATGGGAAGCCCATAAAAAATATATCGACGTTCAGTTTATGGTTAACGGTAAAGAAAAAATGGGGTATTCCCATAAGAACAAAATGATTGTAACACATGAATATAATCCCGAAAAGGACGCTCTTTATTTAAAAGGGGAAGGTAATTTTCTAACTGCTGAAGCAGGTTATTTTGCAATATTTTTTCCGAGTGATATGCATATGCCCTGCATTGCAATCAATCTTTCAACTCCTGTTAAAAAGGTAGTCGTTAAAGTAAGAATTGATTCTGCTGAGTTGGAAGAACCTGCCGCTGATATGTCAGAGAATCCGGCTCAAGAAACAATTAAGGAACCTGAACCGGAATCACCCAAAGACGAAACAACTCTTTAAAAATATCTAACCTGTCTGAAACGACAGGTTAGATTACATTTGTATCCTTCAACAGATTTTAACTACGGATTAATTCCAAGTAATTCAACTTCGAAAACCAGTACTTCATTTGGTCCTATTACTCCGCCGGCACCGTTCTCGCCGTAAGCAAGTTCAGAAGGTATAAAGAGCTGCCATTTATCACCAACGCGCATTAACTGAAGTGCTTCTGTCCATCCTTTAATCACCTGAGTTACACCAAATACTGCAGGTTCATTTCGGTCATAGCTGCTGTCGAATTTTGTCCCGTTAATAAGAGTGCCTGTATAATGGACTTTTACTCTGTCTTCAGGCTTGGGAGAGGGGCCATCACCTTTAACAAGTGATTTGTATTGAAGTCCGCTTGCCAGTGTAATAACACCTTCTTTCCGGGAGTTTTCTTCAAGGAATTTAATTCCTTCGGCTTTTTTAATACTGCCTCTGGCTTTCTCCTCCTCTTTAATTTGCGCCATTCTTTTCTGGTTAAACGCCATCATAACATCCTGCATTTGTTCATCAGTTAATAATTTCTGCTGACCAGAAACAGCATCTTTAATTCCCTGCATCAGTATGTCAAAGTTTATATTCATCGAAGGATCTTTGAGATTAACGCCGATGTTCTGACCGATACTGTAGCTTACCGAATCATCCACGGTTTTTAACATAACACTGCTCTTATCGTTCTGAGCCAGTAAAGCTGCAGACCCGATAAAAAAAAGCAAAAAAACTTTTACTGATTTCATTTTATCTCCATTGCTCTGAATTATTATTTATGGGGGTCGAAAATAAGTCTGTTTTCTTTTATTAGCAAATCATAATTAAATCCGCCCGGATCAACAATTCATTGCGAAAAATTTGTTTGAAAATTTATGATGCATTAATTTGGAAAAAACAATTGGAGAATATTATGAAAAAGTATCTGATACTGTTAATATTGCTTGTTTTAGTTTCCGATAAGAACGCTCAGAATTTTTTTTCGAATGAACCGTTAGCTCATACATATTCTATAGTTGCGTTCGATCCGGAGACCGGCGATATGGGTGTGGCTGTTCAATCCCACTGGTTTTCGGTCGGAACAATCGTAAGCTGGGGTGAAGCAGGAGTTGGAGTAATTGCAACACAGTCTTTTGTCAATCCTTCTTTCGGTCCGCGGGGTTTAGAATTACTTAAGAGCGGCAAGAGTCCGCAGGAAGTTGTTGATCTTCTGATAAGCAGTGATGAAGGAAGGGATTTCAGGCAGCTGGCTGTGCTTGATTCCAAAGGCAGGGCCGCCTCTTATACCGGATCTAAATGTATTCAGCCAGCTGGAAATATTGTGGGAGAAAATTTTTCCGTTCAGGCAAATATGATGATTAACGACAAAGTCTGGCCGGCCATGGCCGATGCATATAAGAATTCCAAAGGCTCGCTAGCCGAAAGATTAATGACTGCACTCGAAGCAGCCGAAAATGCAGGGGGCGATATTCGCGGGAAACAATCGGCTGCATTGTTAGTTGTAAGAGGAAAACCGACCGGTAATATCTGGCTGGACCGCCTAGTAGATCTAAGAATAGATGACCATCAGCAACCGCTTGTGGAACTGAGAAGGCTACTTAAAGTTCACCGCGCGTACGAACATATGAATAACGGCGATCTTGCTGTCGAAAAGAATGAAATGGATAAGGCGATGGAAGAATATTCTTCCGCTATGAAAATGTTTCCTGATAACCTTGAAATGCAATACTGGACTGCCGTAACATTAGCAAATAAAGGGAGAATTGAAGAAGCTCTGCCGATGTTTAAGAAGATCTTCAGCGAGAATCCGAATTGGAAATCACTTACAGAACGGCTGGTCCCGAATGGCCTGCTTACTGTTGATGAAAAAACATTTATAAGGATTATGGAATAGTAATAAGAGGAATTTTAAACCCTCGGATTTTAAGAGGGATTTAAAATGGAAACTCTTCTTTATAGTCAACTTTTTTCTGCGGGATTAAATTTTCCTGATTAAGTTTTGCAACCTGATGTACCGGATTCCCTTCAATATAAATCGACTTATACGGTTTAGTCGGACACGCATACTCGCAGGCACCGCACCCGATGCAATATTCATCTCTTACTTCAGGGATAAAAAGTTTCCCCTGATAAGGAATCATATGAACAGCCTTGGTGGGACAATGCTCTGAACATGCCCCGCAATCAGTTTTCTCTGTTTCGACAATGCAGTTTTCCTTAATGAATTTGGCCTTGCCAAGCTGGACTAATTTTTTATCCTTGAGCAATAACGGAAGAATGGCGCCGGTTGGGCATACATCGCCGCAAATCTTGCACTCAAAATTACAGAATCCGGCCGCATTGTCGAGCCGGGGCTGAAGCATTCCAAGGAATCCGTATTCCAGAAACGACGGTTGAAGAACCTGAGTAGGACATGCACTAACACAGAGATGGCAAGCGGTACAGGTTCCGTTAAATCTCTCAAGCGATAAAGAACCCGGTGGTGAAATTGCATGTTCCCTGAACACCGGAACAGTACTCTCCTTTTTTGCAACAATCTTCTTCTTAACCTGGCCCAGAACTTCCGACACAGAAGCAAAATAGACTCCAGTAGCAATCAGGAAATTTCTCTTTGACTGATCGAATGATTTACCGGATTGAACTGCCGGAAGATCAAACTGATATTTTATTCCTTCGGTAGGACATGACTGAATGCAATTAAAACAGGCCACGCATCTGGACATATCAACGCTCATTTCATCGCTGTTAATACAATTCGCCTTACAATCCTTCGCACAGATACCGCACTGAAGACAATCCTCTTTTTCAATACGGACTTTAAAAAATGAAAATCTCGAAATGAATCCGAGAAATGTCCCGACCGGGCAGACGGTATTACAATATAATCTACCATTAAAATAAGAGAGATAAAGTACCAGAAGGAAGAATGACCCCGTTATTGCGAACGGAACCGGATTGAAAGAATGAATTTCGAATGGAAATATCCAGTAGATTTTAAATGATTCTAGAATTGATGCGGCAATATTATTAGAACTTATGAGTACAGGTCTGAAGAAATTCCCGGAGATCCTTCCGTACATACTATACGGATCAAGAAGTGTAATACCGAATGAACTTCCAAAAAGAAACAGAATTACCGGTATTGCAAAAAGCGTCCAGCGAAGTGCCTTCTGTTCTTTTTTAAAAATAAATCTTCTTTTTTTCTTTTTACTGATCCTGCCGGAAATAAAATTAACAAGATCCTGCAGGAACCCGAGCGGACAAATAGTGGAACAGTAGACTCTGCCAAAAATAATTGTAAGAATAAAAACTAATATAAATCCGGTTGTTATAAATGAGAAGACGGAAATTGATTTTAGAATTGAAGGGACAAACTGAAAATAAATAATTCCATTAACGGCATTTTCCGGAAGAAGTCCGCTGAAATCGATAAGGACAATTGTAGTCGGAATTACAAATACAATTGAAAGAACAATTCTGATTTTCCGGAGTAGAGATGTATTCATTTAGAGCCGACCGAATCCTGGTTAAAAATAATCTGAAAAATTCCGTTGTCGAATTATAAAATGATCCTTTTAATCTGAAGAGAGCTTAAATCCATTTTACCGACTCCCATTTCGTCAGCATATTTTATATGCGGAACAATTTCGGGTTCCAGGCCAAACAGTTTTGCAGCGGCCGCATCTGCGGCTACCATGTCGGTCGATAAAATCTGGGATTTCATAATGCTTACATCGGTTTTCGAAACTCCTCGCGGACCGTTTTTCATCATTACATAATACGCATCTACAATATTCAACGCAGGCTTCTTATGGAACGTAGCGAAGTCAGCAATACACTGATGAAGGTTATTACGATGCCAGTAGCCGCGGTCCCACACAACACCCATCAGATTCTTCATGTTAATAGTAATACGCGTAGAACTGTGATTTTTTAGAATGGGCATGTTGATAAAAACATCGCTGTCGAGGATCAGTTCATGGACTTTATCTTTATTTAGTTTCTTACCGTTCTTAATTGAAACTTCCTGATAGTAGCTTTCGCTGTTACCCGGTACCATTGTACCCTTGGCGTCTTTCACTGCATTTTCAATCCCGCTGTTGGAATAACATCTTCTCCAGTCGTCGCACGTATGATCAAAAACATAGACATCTTTGGCGCCGGCATCAAAGCAATGCTTAATAACCCGGGCAACCAGTTTAGGATTAGTGTTGGCGCCTAATTCCGGAATAACATCCCAGCCGATATTCGGTTTAATTACCACTTTCTGATTTTTCTTTACAAATGATTTCATCCCGCCGAATTGTTTTATAGCCTCATCGAACATTACATCCGGCTCTCCACCTTTTATAGCCACAAGGTCGTATGCCTGAGAGACAGAATAACTGCTTCGTGCGAACATTTTACCATAAATACCCGGCGTAATAGTTGCCGCACCGGTTAAGAGTCCGGCGGTTCTCAAAAAATCTCTTCTATCCATAGTTACCTGTTATTTTACACTACATTTTTTGTGTCTAAAACTTATCAATATATTATATTGCATTCAAGGAAATAAGAAATGAGGATCAATTATGAATGTTGCTGCAATATCTCTTTCCAATATTAAAGTAAGATCGGTTCTTCTCGATTTGATAGCTATACTTTTTATCGCCTTTGCACCGGCATTGTCACATATGTTTGCGCTGCCGATTTATATGCTCGAGCCGATGAGAATAATGCTTATACTGTCTATTGTTCATACATCACGAAAGAACAGTTACCTGATCGCACTGGCATTACCTGTTTTTTCGTTTATCATATCAACTCATCCCTCTGTTATCAAGACCTTATTGATAAGTTCAGAACTGATATTAAACGTATTCCTCTTCGGTCTTTTTCTTAATTACATCAGGAATACTTTCGGTGCGGTGTTTGCCAGCATCCTGATAAGTAAAGTGTTTTACTACACGGTTAAATTCGGATTGCTTTCATTTGGTATAATGGAAGGCGGATTAATTGCTACTCCAATTTATCTGCAGGTAGTAGTAACAGCAGTATTGTCAATTTATCTATATCTTTTCTACAAATCTGAAAAATAAATTTTGAAGCGGGGCCGGACCAGTTTCCTGTCCCGCACTACTTAATTGTAGTACAGATGCTATCCGGCGTATCCCTGTAATAGATGTAAGTATTCCAGTCGACTTTCCTTACTTTAAATTTCTGAACAGCCCTTTCGAAAAAATCGGAGTCATCGCTGTAGCTGAGGTCCTTGAATCCGCCGAGTTCGAAAAAAATTTCTCTTTTTCCGAAGAATGTACCCCCTATAACACATTCGGAAATATGAATCTCTTTAGTGAGGTCGTTTTTGTCTTTTACAAACGGATGACCGATTATTTCCGCACCGCTGTGGATCATATCAACTTCAGGATTGTTCTGCATGTAACCGATTCTCAGTTGAATGTGATCGGGTTTATACTGATCATCGCTTCCGATAAATGTTATGTATCTTCCGGAGGATGCGAGAATACCCGCGTTCGTAGCAAGAGGAGATTTACGGTTGGAATGTTTGATGTATCTGATATTTTCGTATTTACACAGGTATTTATCGGCAATATCGAATGTTCCGTCCGAACTTCCATCGTCTGAAATTATCAGTTCCCAATCCTTGAAGGTCTGGGCTAAAATTGAATTAATGGATCTTTCAAGATAATCCTTCCTGTTGAAGGTCGGCATAACAATGGAAACAATCGGCATTTTATGTTTGTAAACATTTATCATAATCAACTTTCCGATTTCGAATTGCCCAAATATAGTTTTTTATTCTTTGTTTTTTTGATTAATTTGGCTCGCAATTTTTGAAGATAACAGCTTTGAAAAATGGGCCTCCGAGAGCAAAAAAGGTATTTTGAAACATTAAAAAAGTACGAACGCAAGTTCAATCCCAAAGAACTTGACGACTATAAAATGCTGGTTAAGAGGGACAAAGACGACGAGGATCTTGATAAACTTTCTATGCAGCGGTTAATAGAATTATATGAAAAATACCATGTAAACCGTGAGAAGAAGAACCTGGACTTCCTTTTCAAAAAACCATCCGAAGAAGAGTCGGATAATATTTCCATTCAACAATAATTGGTGAATTAATGAGCAATAAAGTTTTAAATCGGATTATTGCGTTTGCCGTATTCTTATTGAGTTTAATTGTTTATTTAATGACGGTGCAACCGACCGTTTCTTTCTGGGATTGCGGTGAGTTCATAGCATCATCATACCTGCTTCAGGTGCCGCATCCTCCCGGAACGCCGTTCTTTATTCTTTTAGGCCGCCTCTTCTCGATGATTCCGTTTACCGAAAATATCGGTCTCCGCGTTAATATGATTTCTGTTTTATCAAGTGCCTTCACGGTAATGTTTCTATACCTTACGGCAGTCAAGCTGATCGAGTTATACAGGAAAAAGACGGCTGAAACAATTTTTGAATCTCTAACTGTTTACATTCCCGCAGCAATAGGAGCCCTATCGCTTGCGTTCAGCGATACATTCTGGTTTAATGCGGTTGAAGCTGAAGTATACGCTTTCTCCACTTTCTTCATCGCAATTGTTATCTGGCTTATGATTCAATGGAACGAAAGAGCCGATCAGCCCGACAATGAAAAATACCTTATCCTGATTGCATATCTCATCGGACTTTCGACCGGTGTTCACCTGATGGCAGTACTTGCAATTGTTCCGGTAGTGATGGTTGTAATATTCAGAAAATACTTAACTGACGAAGAAGTATTGAAAAAGACCGGTTATATTTTCCTTATTCACGCCGCAATAGTTCTGGTAATTGCTATGATTATGTGGGGATCTCAAACCGAAAGCGCACCACCCTCACCTGAACAATTTCAATCGGTTGATTCCAGATTTTTTATGATTCTTGCCGCAATAAGTTTGATTTTTATGGGAGCGATGTACAAGAAAATTTTTCAGCGCAACTCCTTTTACATTCCCCTTATTATCGGCGGTATTGCCCTGGTAGCGGTTTATCCGGGTCTAGTAAAATATGTACCAAAACTGATTACCACACTCGGCAAGAACAATACAGTATTGGATCTGATAATTGTGGCAGTAATTTTCATCGGTTTGATTGCGGGAATAATCTGGACATCCAACAAAGGCAAACCGACTTTCAACCTGATATTAAAGTGTTTTCTATTTGCACTGATAGGAACGACCTCGTACGCAATTATTATTATACGTGCGAATCAGGAACCGCCTATCAATATGAACAGCCCTAAGACTTTTACCGAACTGGAATCGTACCTGAACCGCGAGCAGTACGGTGATTTCCCTACATTCAAAAGAAGATTTTCGAATGAGCCTCATCAGTTAAAAATCTACACTGATTACTCAAGCGATCTGGATTTCCTATGGACCTATCAGATGAATCACATGTTCAACCGTTACCTGCTCTGGAATTATGTCGGTCGTGAATCATCGTATCAGGATTCCGGGGTTGACTGGAAAGATCTTCTCGGAATACCCTTCTTTATAGGATTGTTCGGAATGTATTATCATTTCAGAAGGGACTGGAAAATGGGAGCCGTATTTCTTGTGATGTTTATTTTCCTCGGTTACCTTACAGCGTTTTACCAGAACCAGCAGCAGCCTCAACCGCGGGAACGTGATTATTTCTACGTGGGCGCATTCTTTGTATTCTCAATCTGGATTGCGATCGGGATGAACGGAATGATTGAACTTATTAAAGAAAAATTTACTCAGATAAAATCCATTAATCCGCTGATAGCAGGCTTGATGGTAACAGGATTTATTGCTGTACCGGTCAACATGCTTAACGCAAATTATTTTGAACACAACCGCGCAAGGAATTATGTACCGTGGGATTATGCGTACAACCTTCTTCAGAGTGTGGCACCCAATGCAATCCTTTTTACAAACGGCGATAACGACACATTCCCGTTATGGTATCTTCAGGATGTTGAGGGGATACGCCGCGACGTCCGGATTGCAAACCTGAGCCTTCTTAACACCGGATGGTATATTAAACAGCTTAAAAACACCACTCCGCATGGCGCGCAGAAAGTAGATATTTCGTTTACAGATGAAGAGATTGATCAGATGATGCCGATGAGATGGGATCCGCGCGAGATGCAAATAGATGTTCCCCCCGATGTTATTAAGGAATTCGGCGTAACAGATTCCGCAATTGTTAATACCGGTAAACTGAAATGGACTATGAAAAACAGCGTTCAGTTCGGCGACATCAACGCAATAAGAACTCAGGATCTTATCTGCCTTGATATAATAATGCAAAGCAAATGGAACCGCCCGGTCTATTATGCCGTTACCTGCTCGGACGACAGCCGCTTAAGTCTGGACGATTATCTTCAGATGGAGGGAATGGCATTACGCCTTGTCCCTGCAAAGTCGAAAGCCAAATCAATTGAATATATAAATGAAGAAGTATTAAGAAAAAACCTTCTGACGAAAAACGTAGACATCAGCGAAACTTTTCAGTCGGGATTTTTATTCAGAGGGCTCAATGATAAATCGATTTTCTTTGATGAGAACCATGAAAGATTAGTACAGAATTACAGGAACGCGTTCATACGACTTGCACTTTATTATTTATATGAGGAGAAGAGCGATGCCAAGGTTATTGAAGCACTTGAAGAAATGGAAAATAAAATTCCGCGGCACGTTATAACAATGGATTATAGGATAAAACATGACGTCGCAAAAATTTACTACAGTGCGAATGCGCGTAAACAATATGAGGAACTGGCTACCGAGGTAATTGAATCGGCTAAAAGATCTCTCGAGAGAAATCCGCGAGATTTTTCAAGCTGGTATAATCCTTACGATATTCTGCTAACTCACTACGATAATCTTGGCATGTACAGAGAAGCAATTGATCTGCTTTTGGGATTGCAATCACTTGTACCGGATGATCCACAGATTAAAGAACTTATAAAACAGTATCGCAAACAGGCCGGAATGGATACTTCCGAGATACCCGGTCAGGAACTTAGAAATAAATAATTATCACCAGGGACAGTATTAACTGTCCCTTTTTTATAAGCCAATCATGAAAATTCTTGTAATTGCATTATCGGGAATCGGCGATGCTTTAATGTTCACCCCCTCCCTGAACAAATTGAAGGAGGATTATCCATCTGCCCGCATAGACGTACTGGCAATGTATAAAGGTGTAAAGGAGATTTTTGAAAATCTTGATAATGTGAACCGGGTATTATATCACGATTTTATAAATTCCTCCGTGTTAAAGTCGCTCGGTTTTGTATTAAGGCTCCGGGGCGAATACGATATTACCATCAATGTATATCCATCCAACAGAAGAGAGTATAATTTAATAAGCCGGATTATCGGTTCTCCTTTAAGATGCGGAGTAAATTATCTGCGGAGGAATTTTGTAAACCTTGGATTTCTGAATAATGTTACAATAACGGAAAATGATAACCAACATAATGTCGAAACGAATTTTAAACTCTGCGGAAAATTAAGCGGAAAGGATCCGGAACAGATTCCCCCGCTCCGGTTAGTAATATCAGAATCTGATGAAAAGTATGCAGCTAATTTTCTGAATGACAAAGGAATCGAACCCAAAGATCTGGTCATTGGATTTCACCCCGGATGTTCAACTCTTAAGAACCACGACAAACGGAGATGGGAAACCGAAAAATTTGCCAAACTGGCTTCGACATTAATAGAAAGAGATTCGGCGAAAATTCTGATTTTCGGAGGTCCTGAAGAAAAAGATTTGAAACTTGACATCTGCAGCAGGGTAAACTCCACTTCTGTAATCAGTGTTGAAGCACGTTCAATACTTGAGAGTGCTTCTGTAATGAAAAGGTGTAATGTTTTTGTAAGCAACGATTCGAGTCTTATGCATATTGCCGCGGCGCTCAAATTAAAAACGGTCGCAATACTAGGTCCGACAAATAAAAACTATATCTATCCCTGGCAAACTGAATACAGGGTAGCGTCACTTCAGCTCGAATGTTCACCGTGTTTTTATTATTCACCCAGACCGCTTACCTGCAGCAGAAAGGATTTGAAATTTAAATGCATCAGGGAGTTAAACGCAGAAACGGTATACAATATTACGAAGGATTTTTTGAATACCGGCTCTAACTGAGCGAAGTGATTATATATTCTGCAAGACTATTGATATCATCAAAAGATTTAATCAGCCCGTTTTTCCTTTTCTCTTTTGTTATCTGTTCCTCCATAACCCGAACTATCTCTTTCCACATTGAACTGTGGCATGCAAACGGTTTGAATTCCATCATATTCTTATTCATATACTCCCAGACAATAGCGAGCTCAACCAGAGTACCTGTTCCGCCCTGCAGGGCAACAAATGCATCTCCGGTTTCGATGAGACGTGTAAGCCTTTCAAACAAAGATTTACACCTTATTTCTTCGGTTAAATATTTGCTTGGAAGGACATTATAAATATCGAGGGTAATACCGATAGCCCGAGCGCCGTGTTCAACAGCGCCTTTGGAAACCGCATCCATAATCCCCTGAAATCCGCCGGTACATAGATCAAAACCGGCCAGCGCAAATTGTTTGCCGAGCTGATAAGCATATTCATACTCATTATCGCCGGGACGAGGAATAGAACTGCCGAAAACTACAACCGTTTTTCTTTTCATATTATTTAATTACCGGTTTTCCGGCGTCGACCCATGCAGAATAAATGAGGGATGCTGTTCGATAAGCACCAAGACTAACCCGGTTAAACGTAACGTACTTTGTCTTGAACCAGAGTAAACTGTAATAGTGGTCGTTAAATTCACCAGAAGTAATTTCAGAAACCGATTTATCTGCATAAAGAATAAGATCGTTATAACTGTTCGATTCTGTTATATAATCAAAAATGAATGGAGTAATATCGGAAACATAATCCGGTGAAACGCTATAAAAATTATCTTCAATCTCCCCGGCGAATTTTTTAAACATATCGCTTTCATATCTGAAATGGATTCCCTTCTGATTAGTAAGCTGACCGTTATAATTCAGCGTTGTGTGCTGCGGCTGGTGTCCGTCTTCAATATAGTGGGCGATATCCGAACCGTAGAGAATTATTCCATCACGATTATTCTCTTTAAAAGCATTTACAAGGTTGGAGTAAGTCCGCATTGTTGCCCATGGCAATGTTCCCATTTCAGTAACTACGCTGTCGCCGTATAGAGCCGCAAGCGAATCATAGGATTGGATCATTCGCCCGTCGCGGTATTCCTTATAAAAATCTATATCGATAAAATGTTTGGGATATTCATCTTTAACATCTTTCTTCCTGTGATCGGCATCTGTCGAATGGTCAACAATAGCAGACCTGATATCAAAAGGGAAATTCATTTCAACAGGCAATAACTGCATAGCATATTTCGTAATTATTTTATGACCTTTATCCCCCCAACCGGAAATGAGAGCCGGTATAAAAAGGATAATTAAAAATGATCTGAACAACTTCATATTTTATTCTCCGATAAATTGAGCAATTATATTCCGGGTTCTTGGACGGTTATCAAAATCGATTAGTATAATCTGCTGCCAGGTTCCAAGTAGAAGCTTTCGTTCGGCAAACGGTACAGTAAAAGAAGCTCCCTGAAGGGAAGCGCGGACGTGTGCGTATCCGTTACCATCGTGCCATGTTTCATCGTGGTGATATTTTCCACTGGAAGGTATAATCCGTTCCAGGAAATCTGGGTAATCCCTCATCAGTCCCGGTTCATTTTCGATGGTAGTAATTCCGGCTGTTGAACCGGGTGCAAAGATTAGTACATTTCCATTTCTCATACCGGATTCATTCAATCTGGATTTTACATTTTCCGTAATATCGATTATATCGGTATGGCCTTTTGAATTTACCTGGAAGGATAAAGTTTTTACTTCCAATTTTTCCTCTTTTTACAATCAAATAATATAAAATGAGAATGTGACAACCAAATCGGCTCAAATAATTAAAAGGTCAGCGGGCGGAAAATCAGATTCGTTTTGGTGAACAGAAAATTCCGGCAGGAAAAATCTTTACTTCGAATTATTAAGCCACTGGTCGATAGTAAGTTTCAGGAAGTGGATATTAATCGGTTTGGCAATATAGTCATCCATACCTGCTGCCAGACATTTTTCCCTGTCTTTCATACTTGAATGAGCGGTAACCGCGATAATCGGAATTTTACCGTTAACTCCCGGAAGTTCTCTTACTTTTTTTGTTGCAGTAATTCCGTCCATATCTGTCATTTCAACGTCCATCAGAACAACATCGAACGATCCGGTTTTTATTGCTTCAATTGCATCAAAACCATTTGATACAGCATCAACATCATAACCGACTTCCCGCAATATTTTCATTTCGAGGTTCTGGCTAATCGGATTATCCTCGACGAGAAGGATCTTCTTTTTTGCTGAACTGTTGTACTTAAATTCGCCGGTGCCGGAACTGATTTCACCGGTTTTCTGCAACGATTGTTCGGCAACAACCGGTTTCGGATCGGTTTCAATTTCGGGTGTAATATAATCAGGAAGAGGTTCAAGATTCGATTTTAGTTTGACCGTGAAAGTGAATTTACTGCCCACACCGACTTTACTTTCGACTCTGATATCACCGCCCATCAGTTTGATAAATTCCTTTGATATAACAAGACCTAAACCGGTACCTTCTTTTTTCCCTTTTTTATTTTTCACCTGAACATAGGGTTCAAAGAGCAGCTGAATTTTTTCTGTAGGAATTCCCTGGCCGGTATCTTCAATCACAGTTACAAGTTCAATCGCATTTGCCGATTTTGCGTTTACCTTCGATAGAATAGATACTTTTCCCTCATCGGTATATTTAACAGCATTGCTGAGAAGGTTTAGAATAATCTGTCTGAACCGTGTTGGATCTCCGAAAACCGATTTAGGAATCTCCTCGCTGAAATTTTCCTCAATCTGAATCCCTTTCTGTTTTGCAGCCTGGGCAACAATCGATACAGCTTTATGGATTTCCGCATTAACGTTAAAATCAACTTCGTCTAGATCCATTTTGCCGGCTTCAATTTTAGAGATATCCAGGATGTTGTTAATAATATCAAGAAGCGATTCGGCCGCAAGCCGGGCATCCCTTGAAAAATTCTTTAGTTCCTCTTTGCTGTCGAAAAGGTCATTCTCAATTAATGTCAAAAATCCCATTACAGAATTCATAGGAGTACGGACTTCGTGACTCATGTTTGCAAGGAACTTGGATTTAAAATTACTTTCCTGCTGGGCTTTTTTAGCATTAATATCGGATTTAAGTTTTTCTTCGCGTAAGGCTTCGAGTGCTTTCTGTTTTTCATTTTCGGCCTGAACCTGCTGCGTAATATCCTGTATGCTTCCTTCAAAGAATGTTGAACCGTCGTCGTTCAGATTAACACGGACATTCATCCTCACGGTTATTTCATTCCCATCCTTTTTCCTGAACTGAACCCTGTAATTTTTAACTTTGCCCTGCTTATCGAGAAGTTTATTCAATAATTCCCAGTCGGTCTCTCTAATGAAAAAATCCTTTATAAAATTCAGCTTCAGAATTTCTTCTTCATTGGAGTAACCAAGAAGTTTAACAATAGAGGGATTAACGGTAATAAGATTTCCTTTTATGGAGATTTGAAAGATTCCTTCGGCAGAATTATCGAAGATGTTCCTGAATTTCCTTTCGGAGAGGGATACTTCATATCCTTTGGTAAAAGCTTCAAGCCGCAGCCTGTAATTAATGTAACTTGCAATTATTGCCATTATACTTATTATCAAAACGAGAATAACAGATTCCACCATATTAGGCAGAATATAGATCTCCTTGCTGTTAAGAATAATAGAAGTTGCAAAGACAACATTATAATAGATCGCTACAAAGATCTGATTTGTAACTTCCCAGCTTAAAAAGAGGGCTGCAATAAAAATAATAAGACTTATCAGATGGGAATTAAAAATGAGTGTCTTGGGGATCAGATAAATCATCACACCGAAAGAAAGTATAATAGAGAGAAGCAGAATGTGAATAAGCGGAACTGAATATTTTTTGCCGAACTTTGTATTCGAAATGAGAAGAATCAGAAAAGCAACAAGAATAGAAGAGAGCCGAGATGTATAGATCTGAACGCTATGTGCGGCGAAATACCTTACTTCCAGCACCAGGGCAATAATACCGGATGCCGACGTAAAATAAGCAAGGGATTTTAAAGGGGAGATCAACTGCTTCTTATTCTCTTCTTTAATATAATCCTGGAGTTTATGCTCGTAGGTTTTTGACAAATTCTTATTATTCGGGTTGCTTTGTATCACGGTATAAAATTTTCAATTATTAAGAGAAATTCCTTAAAGAAATTTTGAAAAACTCCAATTAGTAACTAATTTGCTGCTGCTTTCAATCTTATATTCGAAAAAAGAGAAGATTTCTTAAACAAGCATGTTTTAAATACTCAATTTTTGTTAAATAATCAAAGAAAATTCTATGGTAGATGTTCTTTATCAAATTGACCTTTCGATTTTCTATTTTATAAACCACACCCTCTCAACACCGATTCTGGATAAATTTTTCACATTCACTACCGAAGTCAAGCACTGGTATATAGCATATATCATACTTTTTTTTATTTCTATCTTCAAAGGGGGAAGAATCGGCAAGATAGCAGCTGCCGGAATGATTCTGCTGGTTATAGTTTCAGATCAGCTGAGCAGCACATTTCTAAAGGATTTTTTCCAGCGGGTACGCCCATGCAATGCTCTTCCTGATGTTAACATTTTAGCCGGATGCACCGGATCGTATTCGTTTCCTTCATCACATGCCGTAAACAATTTTGCGGCCGCACTCTTCTTCGGAAAGATTTTTCCCAAATTAAGATGGATATTAATATCAGTAGCATCATTAATGGCCCTCTCCAGGCCATATGTCGGAGTTCATTATCCCTCCGATGTTTTAGGCGGGGCAATAATCGGAGCTATTCTGGGATATATCTTTGCATTACTAGTTATAAGAATTGATAATTATTTCGAGAATAAAAACAAAATGATTACTGATAAATTCGAAAGAATAAAATCGATTTAGGGAATAGGGATGAAAACAAAACTTCAAATAGCAAAGAACTGGCTCCCGCGTTACACAGGGACAAAGATTGATGAATTCGGAGATTACCTGCTGCTGACCAATTTTCACAACTATGTAACGAAATTTGCGGATAGGTTTAAGTGCGATATTAACGGAGTGGGCCGGCCAATGCAGACAGCAACAAACAGCAAAGGACTTTCAATTATAAATTTCGGAATAGGGTCGGCCAACGCAGCAACTATAATGGATCTTCTAGTTGCCCGTTCACCTAAAGGAGTTTTGTTCCTCGGCAAATGCGGAGGACTTAAACATTCAACTGAGATAGGACATTTCATACTGCCAACAGCAGCAATAAGGGGAGATGGAACGAGTGACGATTATTTTCCTCCTGAAGTGCCGGCACTTCCGTCTTTCAAGCTGCATAAATTCGTATCGGATAAAATTCTTAAGAGAAAACTTGAATACCGAACAGGTGTAATCTACACAACTAACAGACGCGTCTGGGAATGGGATAACGAATTCAAAAAGTATCTTAAAAAACTCGGCGCTATCGGTATTGATATGGAAACCGCTACTCTATTTGTTGTTGGATACGCCAATCAGATTGCACGTGGGGCTCTTTTACTAGTTTCGGATCTTCCGATGATTCCTGAAGGTGTTAAAACGGAAGAGTCGGATAGAATTGTGACTCAGAAGTTTTTAGACCTTCACCTGGAAATTGGAATTGATGCAATGACGGATGTAGGGGTTAAAGGAGAACAGATAAAACACTTTATTTATTGATTGTATCACGGACAACTAAATTCAACCGACATTGAAAATAGTCTTATTTGAGTTTGGTAGATAATTAATAAAAGTCTATTCCTTTACAAGTCCGGCTCTTTTCAAAGAAGTCCCTTTTTTAACTAATGCAACACCGCCAAGAATTATTGCAGCTCCTATGAATATCTCCGTAGTAATCTTTTCATCCAGTACAAGCCAGCCGAGGAAAAGCGCAATAATAGGATTTACATATGCATAGGTTGATACCAGGGAAACCGGAAGATGAGCTACGGCATAAATATAAGAAGCATAACCGATAATCGAGCCGAAGATAATCAGGTAAATAAATGCGATCAGGCTCTCGCCTGTAAAATGGAATGAAGATGTTTCCCCAATTGCAATTCCGAATAAAGTCATAATCGCACCGGCAATAATCATTTGAACCGAAGCACCCATCAAAGGGTGAACACTTACTTTCTTATATTTTGAATAAAGAGTACCTGCCGACCAGCCAACGACTGCAATCATCAGACTGATAATTCCCGCCAAGAATTCCGGTTCTACAAGACTTTCAACATCTCCTCCGAAAATCAGAACGATTCCTGCTAATCCAAGCAATAATCCTGTAAGTGTAAGTGCGTTTAATCTGGTTCCCTTCGGCATAAAAGCTTCCATTCCAACAATCCAGAAAGGGACGGTTGTAATAAGCAGGGATGTTAAACCGCTCGGTACGGATTGTTCAGCAAAGACAACGAATCCGTTCCCGATCCCAAGGAGCGCGAGTCCAACAATCGCCATCGGTATGAGATCCCCCTTTTTAGGAAGGGGCATACCTTTTAAACGGAGAAGTGTAAATAAAATCGGCCCTGCAATAATCCATCTGAATCCCGCAAAGAGTACCGGAGGCATATCTTCAACACCAATCCGAATTGCCAGATATGTTGTTCCCCAGATGATACAGATCGAAATCCAGGCAAGATATGCTTTAAAATTTTCATTCTTCTTCATTTATATAACCTGCTAAAAAACGAAGCCAAAAGTAATAACTTTTTCTGCTTCATTCACAATTTATTTTCCGTAAATCTGATTGGTCACAAATTCAAATCAAAATTTTATTAACTTTGCATCAGGTATTTAAAAAATGGAGGGACTGCTTTATCAAGACTCTTCAAAAATTAGTAGAGCAATTCAGCTGGTTAGATAACGAAATAAAATTTCTGGCAGTAATTCTTCTTGCAATTTTCTCCTATTATATCACCAAACAATTTGTTATTAAGATCATCAGAAAACTTGTTAAATCGACCAATACCAATCTGGATGATATCCTGTTCAGTTCAAGGGTATTAAACAGGGTTTCTTATTTCGTTCCGCTCTTTATAATTCACTATTTCACATATCTCCTCCCCGATCAGATAAATCTTCTTAAACTTCTTGTCAGTTCGTTCGGAATATTGATATTCATTTCCGTATTAACGGCATTACTTAATTCATTGAGCGATTATTTCGAGAAAACTGAAAAATATAAAGAACGTCCGATCAAAGGGTATTTTCAGGTAGTTATAATAATTCTTTACATTTTCGGCACTATACTTCTGATAGGCAATCTGGTCGGTGAATCGCCGTGGGCAATTCTGACCGGTCTGGGCGCACTGACGGCAGTTCTTCTATTAGTATTCAGAGATACGATCTTATCTTTTGTCGCAAGTATTCAGATCTCATCCTACGACCTTGTTAAAGTCGGCGATTGGGTTGAAGTGCCGAAATATAATGCCGACGGTGACGTGATTGATATTTCACTCAACGTAATCAAAATCCAAAACTGGGATAAAACAATAACGGTGGTCCCGACTTACAAACTAATAGAAGATTCGTTCAAGAACTGGCGAGGAATGACATTATCGGGCGGACGAAGAATTAAGCGTGCTATTTACATCGATCAATCAAGCGTAAAATTCTGTTCTGCGGAAATGCTTTCCAGGTTTTCGAAATATGCTCTGATCAAGAATTACCTTGATATTAAACAGAAGGAAATCAGCGAGTTCAACAGAGAAAAAAATTTTGATGAATCCGTTTTAGTAAACGGAAGAAGATTAACCAATCTCGGTACTTTTCGTGCATACCTTATAGAGTATTTAAAACAGAGGGATGATATAAGAAAGGATCTTACCTTTATGGTCCGCCAGCTTTCTCCCGGTTCGGAAGGAATTCCGATCGAGATTTACATTTTTACTTCAACAACCGACTGGGCGAGATATGAAAACATCCAAGCTGATATATTCGATCACATACTGGCAGTTGTACCTCAATTTGATTTGAGTATTTTTCAGAATCCGACAGGAAGCGATTTTAAAGAAGCCCTTTTTAAAAGCAATTAATATTTTGAGAATAAACGGGTTCCATTCCCGGGGATATGTAGATGAAGACTACCGCCGCACATGCTATTGCTCAAGCGCTTATCGATTTAGGTGTTGAGATTGTTACACACGTCCCGGGGTATGGAGGGACAGAGACATTCCAGGCATATAATGAACTGAGTATGAAGCTTAACAAATACTCTTTTCATGAAGAAGTTGCGTTCACAATTGCCCATGGCGCAAGCATTTGCGGTAAAAGATCCGCTTCAATGATGAAATCGCACGGACTTCTGAAAGCCGCGAACAGTCTAATGGACTCTCTCTATGCCGAGACTACAGCCGGATTTGTTACACTGATATTTGAGGATAAGAGCGGAAAACATTCAGACAATATTCTGGAAATAATCCCGGTGCTTCAGGGTTTGCCGATGAAATTTATTCAGTCGTCAACAGCTGATATATACGATGATGTTATAAATGCATTTCACGAATCTGAATTGGAGAAAAGGCCTGTAGCGCTCTTAATCAATGCGCTTGAAATAAAAAATGAAGTTTCATTTGAAAAGAAAAGCAACCTTTCAAAAAAATTTATTTACCGAAGAGATATTTATCAGCATGTAGTCCATCCAATGCTTTCGGATTATCAGTACAAAGTTTTTCTTGCAAAAAAATTAGGCGGCGATCAGACAACGATTGCAAGGCCCGACCTCCCGATAGTCCCTGTTGATTTTCCCGAACGGGCAAAGAACACAGCGGTAAAATACGCGCCGTTATTCGACGTATTTAAGAACTTCAGAGGAGAAGTCGTTACTGGAGATACAAGCGGATCGAGTTCGTTTGCGTTTCCTCCTTACGACTGTATCGATATTGTGACATATATGGGCGGAAGCATACCGCTTGCTATCGGAGCATATATGGCAGGTTTTAAAAATGTATGGGCGTTAACAGGCGATTTCGGATTTATTGCCGCCGGTTCGCTTGGACTGATAGAATTATTAAACAGGGAAATTCCGATTAAGATACTTCTGTTTTACAATAAACAGGCAGCCGCGACAGGCGGTCAGTTAATAAACAGAAAGATTTTACGGCACCTGCTTGCCGGATTCGAAAAAAATATGATGCACATTGCAAATCCGCTCGATCCTTTCGAAGTCGAATCGGTGCTGAAGGAAGCGAGCACATCAAATGAATTCAAATTAATAATTGCGGATTACCCGGAATAATGGAGATGGAGATTTCTGTAAGGAATATTTACGAGGGAATTCCAGATAGAATTGATCAGGAATTTCTCGAGGTGTTAATGGAGAATAATTCGTTCAGGATTGAAAGGATAATATCGCGAGGACATTCTTCACCGCAAAATTACTGGTATGATCAACCTTCAAATGAATTTGTACTTTTAATATCCGGCAGTGCTGAAATAAAATTCGAAAAAGAAAAAACTATTTATCTAAAGCCGGGAGATTATCTCGCGATACCCGCCCGGAAAAAGCATCGCGTTGAAAAAACCGATCCCGCTGTAGATACTGTATGGTTTACAATTCACTATTGAATCAGGGATATAATCATATATAGTAATGAATCTTAAACGAGCAAGCGACCGGTATCTCGGCGGTGTATGCGGGGGAATTGCAGAGCACCTGGGAATTAATCCCTGGATTATTAGAATTGTATGGGCATTTTTAACACTGATTACATTTATGATTCCGGGTTTATTTGTTTATCTGATACTCTGGAATACGATGCAGTCACCCGACGAATAAAGACTGTACCTTTTTTGCTGTTTCATCTTAATCTTTTTTTATTTTATTTGTTCAGGGTACTTTTTTAAAATCAAAAATTGATAATAATTAAATGAAGTTAAACCGGCTGGCGTTTCTGTTAATATTTTTTTTCTTGTACCTCAATACAGGTGCACAGATCAAAAAAGTAAGCGGGGGATTTACTGCAGGGCTTGGTGAAATTCAAGGTAATTCACCTTCTGTCGCAAGCCTGGGCGTTTCAGTTTACCTGGATCTGGTCCCCTGGTTTTCAGATGAATTAACTTTCAGAACCGGTTTTACGTATGCTCAGAAGATCGAATACTTCCTGCCTGAAAACCGTCAGCAGCGGTATTATCCTTTTATCAAATCTTATTATTTGAGGGGTATGCTGAGAGTAAATCTGAATCAGAAGATTTATTTAGAACAGGGGGCGGGATTAATCTATTTGAATGACCGGACATTCGGCGACATTAACGAATGGGAAGCAGGTGCATCATTCAATGTACTAGCGGGAATTGATTTTTCAGACTATGATTCCGATGGAATAAAATTAGGATTAGGATTGGAATATGGAATAACATTCATAAAAACAAATGCAAGTTATTACTTAATCTACCTGCAATTTCAAAAAGCCATTCTATAATTCAACATATAAAGATTACAAATCCGCAAGCTCTTTCATCAATTCTTCAAACTGATTAAAATAAAGGGATTGATCGCCGTCGCTCAATGCCTTTTCGGGATCGGGATGGATTTCAATCATAATTCCGTGTGCCCCGACAATTTTTGCCGCTTTGGCTAAGGGTGCGACTTTATCTCGTTGCCCTACTGCATGTGAAGGATCTACAATAATCGGCAGATGAGTCAGTTCTTTCAGCACAGGTATCGCACTAATATCGAGAGTATTTCGGGTGGCCGTTTCGAATGTGCGTATTCCTCGCTCACACAGAATCACCTGCCGGTTTCCCTGCGAAAGGATATATTCGGCCGCATTAAGCAACTCATCGATTGATGCCATTATTCCCCTTTTTAACAATACAGGTCTCTGGGTTTTTCCGACTTCTTTAAGAAGCGCAAAATTCTGCATGTTTCTGGCACCAATCTGAATAATATCCGAAGTTTTTGCGACCATCGATACATATGGCGTATCCAACACTTCGGTTATAACCGGCAAATCATAATATTTGCCCGCAGATGTTAAATCTTCCAGCGCGTCCATTCCGAGTCCTTGAAAACTATAAGGAGAGGTTCTTGGTTTAAAACATCCGCCGCGCAGAATATGAGCACCGTTTTCTCTTGCTTCCTGCGCACATTCCATAATCATTTCTTTCGATTCAACTGAACAAGGACCCGCAATAACCACAAAATTATTTCCTCCTATCAGGATATCCTTAATTTTGATAATTGTGTCTTCCTGTTTGTATTCCCTGCTTGCAAGTTTATAACTTCTCGATTTTTTACTACTAATAACTGATGGTTCTTTAATTTGTTGAATTATATTTTTTGACTGTTGTATTTCCGTCCCGTTAAGTTTATGCTGATCAATCTTTGTCCTTACTAAATCCTGGGAGGGATAGCTTCCGAGAATTTTAAGAAATCTAGTATGCTGCCCAAGTTCATCAATTACTTTCTGAATTAATTCATCCTGAACATTACCTTCAAAATCGAGGTAGAACATCTCTTCCCATGCGTTTCCAATTATCGGTCTCGATTCAAGTTTTGTCAGATTAACATTATACTTCCTGAATACATTAAGAGCTTCTGCAAGAGATCCCGGTAAATGAGAAGTGGCCATTATAAGAGAAGTTTTACAAGGAATTCTTTTATCAACTATTTCAGATTTTGAGGAAACAACCAGGAAGCGCGTATAATTTTCTTTCTGATTAGCAATATTCTTTTTCAAAATTTTCAAACCGAACAGTTTAGCAGCTTCTTCGCTTGCTATTGCAGTGTAATATTTATTCTTCTCCTCTTTCACTTTCCGTACCGACATTGCGGTATCAAAAAAATACTCTACGGAAGCGTTTTTTACACTCTCGATAAAACGGCTGCATTGCGAAGCAGCCTGATGGTGGGCATATATTTTTCTGATTTTTTGAAGATCTGAATCACCCGTTCCCACAAGACAATGTTTCACTTCAAATTTCTCTTCACCGATGATTGAAAGAGTAGTATTTAAAAGAAGATCGTACACTTCGTTAATGCCGCCCGAAGTAGTATTTTCGATCGGAAGGACCGCAAGATCAGCATCTCCTTTTTCAACGGATTCAATTACTTCATCAAATCTTTTCTTGAATTCAAAATCCAGTTTCTGTTTGGTATGTCTGAAGTATTTATTTGCTGCGAGAAAACTGTATGAACCCTGTATTCCTTGAATTGCAATTTTGAGGTTATCAGATTTGCTTTTTCCTACTACTAAACCCTGAACAAATTTCTGCTGGAGGCGAACAGAATCTTCAATGATCTCATAAAAAATCCTCGATATGTAAGTCGAATCAAGTCCCTCTTTCTTTCCAATTCTGATAAGTCGTTTCAGAAGTTCTTCTTCTCTCATTTGGTCGCGTATGGGACTTTTTGTTGATTCCTTTGCTAAAAACACTTCCCTGCTAAGTCTTCTGCGTTCAGAGAGGAGTGTCAGAAGGTCTTCGTCAACCCGATTAATCAGCATCCTGAGTTTTTCAATATCTGTCGATTTACTTTTTTTCATAGTCTGTTCAGTTTTGAAATTTGGGGAATGAAGATAAAAAAATATTTTCAAAAATGAGGGAAAATGAAATTTTGGTAATGCTTAAATTGACAAACTTCTCTTAAAATTGTAAGTTAGAAATGGATAATAAACTCCAATTAATTTAATCAAATTGTACCGGTAAGGTTCAATTAATCCATGGAGGAATAAATGATGAATGAATCCCGCAGAAAATTTCTGAAAACTACTGCGCTGGTTGGAGCCGGAGTAACGGGACTTTCTACAAAGTCTGTTAAAGCCGGACCCAAAAATATCCTTGCTGAAGACAGGATGGGTGTCCTTGTCGATACGACAGTATGTATTGGATGCAGAAAATGCGAATGGGCTTGTAAGACTGCACATGACCTTCCAACCGCTCCGCTTGAAAGCTATGACGACAGATCAGTATTTGCAAAAATGCGCAGACCCGATGATATATCACTAACAATTGTTAACGAATATCCTCCTTTAGGAACCGAGGATTTTCCGGTTAATGTTAAAGTTCAGTGTATGCATTGCGACAAACCGGCATGCGTTTCCGCATGTATTGTCGGCGCATTTACTAAAGAAGAAAACGGTTCGGTAATCTGGGATACTGATAAATGTATCGGCTGCCGGTACTGCATGGTAGCATGTCCATTTCAGATTCCTGCATTTGAATTTGAAAAAGCATGGCATCCAGAAATTCGTAAATGCGATTTCTGTTTCGAAAGAACTAAAGTCGGTAAACTCCCTGCCTGTGTTGAAATCTGTCCTATGGAAGTTCTGACTTACGGAACCAGAAAATCGCTTATTGAATTAGCAGATCAGAGAATAAGTCTTTACCCCGAACGATATCATAAACATATTTACGGTGAATATGAAGTTGGAGGTACTGCATGGCTTTATTTGGCAAGCAGGGATTTCGCCGAACTCCAGTTTCCAAAACTCGGTACAAATCCCGCCCCCGGCGTCAGCGAAGCCATTCAGCATGGAATCTTCGCATACTTTGTACCTCCAATCGCTCTATACGCTCTACTCGGAGGTGTGATGTGGATAAATAAGAAAAAAGCTGAATCGAATAAAGAGAAGGAGGGACATCATGAGTGAGCATATGAAAGCAGTCCCTCTACCGAGAAGATATTTTACACCAACAGTAATAGTCATTGCCGCCATTGCGGCGATAGGACTTTTATTTGTTCTGGCAAGATTAATATTCGGAATTGGGGCAGTGACCAATTTATCGAATGAATTCCCGTGGGGTATCTGGATCGGAATAGACGTAGCCGCCGGAGTAGCTCTTGCAGCCGGTGGTTTTACGACTGCCGCACTTGGCCATATTATGCATAAAGAAGAATACCACCTCATAACACGACCTGCATTATTAACTGCCATGCTCGGCTACACTTTCGTAGCTGCAGGTGTTGGTATAGATCTTGGAAGATACTACTATATCTGGCATCCGCTGATTATGTGGAACGGAAATTCGGCTCTCTTCGAAGTTGGTATGTGCGTTATGATCTATCTTACTGTTTTATATATTGAGTTTCTGCCAATTGTAACCGAACGTTTTATCGGAAGAGTTAATCTCCCTGGTTTCCTACAAAAATTAAATAATCCTCTTGATCGACTGTTAAGAGCGCTGGACAGAGGTCTGGATAAAACGATGTTCATTTTCATTATTGCCGGAGTTGTACTTTCATGTCTCCATCAATCCTCACTGGGTACATTGATGATTATTGCCGGAGAGAAGATGCATCCGTTATGGCAGACTCCGATTTTGCCCCTGTTATTCTTATTATCGGCAATGTCAGTCGGATTTCCAATGGTAATCTTCGAATCTTATTTAACCTCCAAGTCATTTAATTTAAAACCTGAAACCCACATCATGTCGAATCTTGGAAGTATGGTTGCTCCCCTGCTCGGAATCTATCTTTCGTTTAAGATTGGCGATATGGTAATCCGACAGACATTCGTATACCTTACAGAGTTCAACACCGCAAGTGTGATGTTCATAATCGAAATCGTTATCGGTGTAATTGTACCATTAAGACTTTTCTTATCGCCGCAAATTCAGAAGTCGCCGTTAGGACTTTCAATAGCGGCATTCCTGGTAATTTTCGGAGTATTCCTGAACAGGTTAAATAATTTTATTGTGGCTTACAATCCACCTTATGTATTCGAGAGTTACATACCTTCAATAGGTGAAATTGCTGTAACAGCAGGATTTATTGCTTTAGAGATTCTTTTATTCAGGGCTTTTGTAATGATCTTCCCGATTATAAGTGTTCCACAGCCAT
Organism: Melioribacteraceae bacterium; assembly: GCA_035362835.1. NCBI lineage: Bacteria > Pseudomonadati > Ignavibacteriota > Ignavibacteria > Ignavibacteriales > Melioribacteraceae > Melioribacteraceae bacterium. The sequence continues at coordinate 232,948 of DAOSDY010000003.1, read as the reverse complement.
CAGGTACAAAAGCGAAATTCTCGATAAGGAGTGTGCAGTCATGAAAAAGCTACTAATACTTTTCACCTTGTCACTTCCTTTTGTTCTTAATGCTCAATCAAAATTGAGCCCGACGCATGCAAATCAAAATCTTACTTGCTCTAATTGTCATTCATGCGAAATACCGACAAAAGAGAATCCATGTATCAAGCCGTGTCCGCGCGAGAGTTTGGTAAGAATAGATCAAAAAGCCGAGGAAGGGCCTAGAATAATAGTGATTGATAAGTTACGCGATACAGATATTTATGCGCCGGTGAAATTTACTCACCTTGCTCATGCTGAGATGTCCGACATGACCGGCGGTTGCAAAACCTGTCATCATTATAATCCTCCCGGAAATGTCATTGGCTGTTCAGATTGTCACGAAACTTCGAGAAAGAGAACAGATATAAGCAAACCGGATTTAAAGGGTGCATATCACCAGCAGTGTATGAACTGCCACAGATCCTGGAGCGGAAAAACAGACTGTGTTGAATGTCATGATCTAAAAGATAAATCGAAAGCAGCGCCGGTTAAGACACAGAACGATAAATCAAAACGGATCCATCCCGAAATTAAGGCTCCAGATAAGATCAGATTCGACACTAAAACAGATAAAGGAAAGTTCGTTACCTTCTATCATAAAGATCATACCGATTTATTCGGAATCGATTGCGCAGACTGTCATTCAAATGAAAGCTGTTCAAAGTGTCACTCGCAGATCAAAAAACCTGAAAGTGTAAAAAGAACTTTTGCCGAACAGCATAAAAAATGTTCAAGCTGTCATGAAACGAAAACAAACTGCACTACATGTCATTCAAATTCGGAAGTGTCAGGCTTTAGCCATAAGGTCTCAACCGGTTTTGATCTATCGAAATTCCATTCAAAATTATCCTGTGTTAGGTGCCATACAACACCATCTAATTTTACAGGATTGAATAAAGAATGCGTAACATGTCACGGCAGCTGGTCCAGTGAAAACTTCGACCATAAGATAACAGGTCTCGCTCTTGATGATACTCATTCTGAGTTCGACTGTGAAAGCTGTCATAAAGAAAAAACATATTCTGCACCTTCCTGCAGCGACTGCCATGAAGATCTTTCGTATCCAAAGGATAAGCCCGGGAAACTGGTGAAAAAATAAAATGAAAGGACTTTCTGAAATAGGGATTTATAAGAGAATTGGTTTGAAGCTGATATTTGTTGTGAGCTTTACTGCCATAATAACTATCGGAGTCTATTCTTATTTTAATATAAAATCCCAGAATGATGTGTTGCTGGCGGAAGTGGAAAGACATTCCAATCAGTTAAGTGAAACGGTTAAAAACAGCATGCGCTACAGCATGCTGTTAAACCAAAGAGAACACATACAGGAAACGATCAGCACGATCGGAAAAGATCCTGCAATTCATGATGTGAGAATACTTAATAAGGAAGGAACAATAATTTATTCGACCCGGCAGGATGAAATTGGAAGTATGCTCGATAAAAAAGCAGAAAGCTGCTATGCATGTCATGCCGAGAATAAACCACTCGAAAAACTTCCCATGAAAGACCGGACAAGAATTTTTAGATTACATCCCGACTCTACTCGAATCATGGGAATTGTAAATCCGATTTATAATGAGAAATCCTGCTGGGCAGCCGATTGCCATGCACACCCAAAGGAAGCTACTGTGCTCGGAGTTCTTGATGTAAGTATCTCCCTCGGACCAATTGATGAACAATTAATTCAAAACCAGCTGCGCGTGTTACTTTTTGCTATTGTATCAATTACTGTAATCGGTTTTATAATTGGTTTCTTTGTGAAAAGATGGGTGGATGATCCTGCAAAGGAGCTTGTTAAAGCAACAAATGAGGTTGCCTTAGGAAATCTTAATTATTCAATTAAAGATCTAGGTAATGACGAGTTAGGTTATCTTGGTAAGTCTTTCAACAATATGATAAAACGGCTGGATGAAACTAGGCTTCAACTCGTTCAGTCGGATAAAATGGCTTCGTTAGGCCGACTTGCAGCCGGAGTAGCTCATGAAATTAATAATCCCCTTACAGGTGTGCTTACCTACAGCAGCTTTTTAATGAAACGGACCAAAGACAATCCTCAGATGCAGGAGGATTTAAATGTAATTGTAAGAGAAACTATGAGAAGTCGGGAGATTGTAAAAGGTTTACTCGATTTCGCTAGACAATCAGCGCCAAAGAAAAGTCCGGCAGATATAAACGAAGTGATTAAAAGAGCAGTAGCTGTAGCACATAATCAGTTGAAATATAGCAAAATTAATCTTGAAACCGAGTTTGATGAAAATCTTCCTAAGATTACTGCAGATGCAAATCAGATCCAGCAGGTCTGTCTTAATCTGTTGCTAAATGCGATCGATGCAATTGGAGAAAAGGGCGGAGTTGTAAAAATTATGACCAAAATTACAAGCCTTTCTCCAAAAGGTAATACTCAAATTAAGTCGGCAGTTTGTTCAAAGAATCACAACCTCATTTTCAAGGAATTTAAGATTGGAGGTTCACCGTCAATCCATCTTAAGATCAAATCGAATGGTAATGAAGGATTCATAAATCTCGATCCGACTTATGGAAGCGACAGACATTTCTTCGGTATTGCGCTTTCAAAAAATCAAGCGATCAATTTAACATGTCCTACCTGCGACATTTCCATGATCGAAAAAAATGAAAAATGCCCCGAATGCGGAGGACCGGTTTACAAAATCATATTACCAAACCAGGGTCATCTCCTCGGTTGCGCATTATTTAATGACAACTGGCAGAAATGGGAATTCATAGACAGGGGCGGCGACAGGAAGTTTGTTGAAATAATGATTAAGGATTCAGGTTGCGGTATACCCCAAGAAAACATTCCAAAACTATTCGAACCTTTCTTCTCTACAAAAGGTCAGAAAGGAACCGGACTTGGACTTGCAATTGTATGGGGAATAATCGATAACCACAACGGTTCTATTGATGTAGAAAGTGAAACGGGTAAAGGGACTACTTTTTCAATCAGATTACCGATGAATTAAATGAATAAAGTTTCCGAAATATTGATAGTCGACGACGAGCAGGTAGTAATTGATTCAATAAGAAAAATCTGTGAGATCAACAACTACAAAACAGATTCCGCACTCGATGCTGAAGCTGCATTAAACAAAATCGAAAAGGAAGAATACAGAATTATTATTTGCGATATTATGATGCCGGGTATAGATGGTTTCCAGTTCCTGTCGGAACTTCGCAGCAGGAACATCGATACTCCGGTTGTAATAACCTCGGGGTACTCTACAATCGAGAATGCGGTTAAATCACTTTATGGCGGGGCCCTCGATTTTATCCCGAAACCTTTCACTTTCGATGAAATAACAGGTGTAATAAAAAGATGTTTAAAGTACCGTGACCTTACAGATCCGGCAAGAACCAGAAATCAGGCCATTGTACACGTCCCGTGCCCGGCTAAATATTTTCGCCTGGGATATTCCTGCTGGGTAAATGAATTTCACGATGGATCCGTTTATGTTGGCGCTACCGATATTTTCTTGAAAACAATTGAAAACATACAATCAATTGAATTTCTGGAAATAGACACGATGCTGAATCAAGCCGAACCTTTAATTAAATTGACTTCCGAGGACGGAACAATTAACCAACTCTATTCTGCTATAAGCGGAAGAATAATTGAATGTAATCAGAAATTATTAAATGATATAACTTTGCTTGAAAAAGATCCTTACTTCGAAGGGTGGTTTTACAGAATGATACCGAGTCAGTATGACTACGAAAAAAGTCTGCTCACACCCTGCAGTTCGGATCGATAAACAAAGGACTTAAAACAAGGAGAAATATTATGCCTCTCTTCATATTAGCATTAGTATTGTTCATCGTCGCTGATGTAGTCATAAGATTTTCAATTAAAAGAATGAACGAGAAAAAACTCCGCAAAGAACGGGAAGAGGTTCTGAATGAAAGCATTAATCTTGATTTCAGTAAAGAAGCCGTCTCGCTGAAACGTGCTGATGTACCAAATCCTAAAGCCAGAATTTTATGTGTTGACGACGAAGATGTAATACTCGACAGCTTCAGAAAAATTCTTGTTCTGGACGGTTATTCTGTAGATACAGTTAATACAGGTTCAGAAGCAGTTAATCTTATAAAATCACTTCATTACGATTTTCTTTTTACAGACCTTAAAATGCCTGAAATGGACGGCGTTGAAGTAACCAAACTAGTAAAACACCTCCGTCCTGATATTGATGTAATAATAATTACCGGTTATGCTACAGTTGAAACAGCCGTGGATTGTATGAAACTAGGCGCTATGGACTATGTTCAAAAACCATTTACTGAAGATGAGTTGCTTGAGTTTACCAAAAAGTCACTTATAAAGCGCCAGGACCGGATTCAAAAACAATTAAAGCCAAGAGTCCATATTGCTCATTTAACAGAAAAAGAGAAATTAGGTGCCGGTGAATTTGCAATCCCGGGCGGTGTCTTCATATCAGAAGGACATTGCTGGGCTTCCGTTGGTCAGGATGGTACAGTTAAAGTTGGGATAGACGACTTTGCAAAGAAACTGATCGGAAAAATTTCCGGAATCGATTTTCCTAACCTTGGAATGAATATTGCAAAAGGTCAACCGTTATTCACGATCAAGCAGGGAAACAGAACCATTCAGTTTATTTCCCCCATTAGCGGACAGGTAAAAAGTATTAATCATGAGTTGGCAGAAGATCTTGAAGCTCTCGACTTCACACCCTATGAAAGGAACTGGATCTGTTCAATCGATGCCGATAAACTTGATTCAGAATTGACACAACTAAAAATCGGAAAGAACGCGGTTACATTTTATCAGGATGAAATCGATAATTATGTTAGGCATATTAAAGAAATTACAAAAACCGAAATGCAAGAAAACTTTGAACTACAATGGGGTCAGATCGAAAAACTGGAAGAAAAAGACTGGTACATCATTACGGGTGAATTTTTTAAGAAATAGAGAGTTATTGCGGGATCTATTCTAGTGATAGATCCCTCTTTTAATTATTATTAAGTAAAGCTTCTACCACTTTGAAGCTTTATTTGACAAAAACGATTTATCTAAATATCTTGAGAAAAGATATATTAGTCCGTTATCTTATTTGTGAGAAATAGGACATTAACCTGGATAAATTTTTTCCAGTTTTGATATAAATTCGGGCAAATATTTAATAAATGGAATCAAAATCAGCGGTTAATTTCCGCATGATTTTTGACGTAATGAAATATGGAACAACAAAAAATCCTTTTGAGGTCGATTTGAATAATAAATTCAGAATTTTGTCATCATCAGTAGTTTATTTATTAATAAGTCTGTTTTTCCTTACAAATAATACGACATTGGCACAAGACTTCAATTGTTCCGACTGCCATGAAATATCAATCGCTAATTCCGTTCATAAGGAAGCAATTGATTGTCAGGGCTGCCATGAAGATGTTACTGATGAAGAGCATATAGAAAAAGGGGCGAAAAAAGTAAGCTGTGCAACCTGTCACGAGGAATATGTAGGTTCTGTAAATTCTGATATTCATCATCGGCTAAAGGTTAAGAATCCACCTTCCTGTGTCTCCTGCCACGGAAATCATGAAATTCAAAAACCTCCTTCGGATAACAGACAAAAGACAAAGGATTACTGCGGTAAATGTCATACATCGGCAACTCTTGTTGGTAATTATCATGCAATGACAAAAATTGATAAAAACAATTGTATCAGCTGCCATAAAACTATCGATACAAGAATGACGCTCCCCTCGTCAGTACACAAAAATCTGGATTGTTCCGATTGTCATAACTTCATTGCAAATAACCTAAAAAACCATCCTAAAAATCTAAAAGCTACTCAATCTGCTGACTGTTATATATGTCACGGCGATATTGCAAAAATTCACCGAGAAAGTATTCACGGAATTGCATTAAGCGAAGGGATTGATGAAGCAGCAAAATGCTGGGATTGCCATGGTTCTCATGATATCAAAAAAGTAGACGATCCGTCAAGTAAAGTACATCCGACTAAACTTGCTGCTACATGCGGTAACTGCCATGATAATCCGGAACTTGCCAAGAAATTTGATATAGCTCTTCCGAATCCGGGATTTGTTTATTCACGATCAGTTCATGGAAAACTTGTTCTTCAAGGGAGAACTGATGCGCCGAATTGCAGCGATTGTCACGGTGTTCACGATATTAAGAATAAAGTTCAGCCCGGAAGTAAAATTTCAACTTTCAACGCACCGGATATGTGCGGAAAGTGTCACAAAGAAATCTCCGACGAATATACTCAGTCGATCCACTGGATTCGGGCAAAAAAAGGATTCCGGGAATCCCCGGTCTGCGGCGACTGCCATAGTGAACATGGTATTCAGGCAATAACAACTGAGAATGAAAGACGAGAAGCCAAAATTATTCAAGAGAAGACATGTATTGTTTGCCATGAAAGTCCGCGTATAGCTGAAAGATTCGGAAAAGAAGGCGGACAGGCTTCCCTATACCAGGATAGCTACCACGGCCTTGCTGTAATGAGAGGAAGTGAAAAATCTGCTATGTGTATCGATTGCCACAATGTTCATAAAATTCTTCCGAGTGACCATCCGGAATCTTCTGTAAGTGAGGAAAACGTAACAGCAACGTGTCAAAAATGCCATCCTGATGCTACTCCTGTTTTCTCTAAGAGTTATTCACACCGTACAATGAATGAAACGTCGGCTAAAATTGAAAATTTCGTTGCAAATCTCTACTTCTGGCTCATTGTTTCGGTAATTGGTGCAATGATTCTTCACAATCTTCTAATCTTTATTTACGAAGTAAAAAAGAAAAGAAGAAATATGCAGGGAGAAATTACAATCCCAAGATTTACAAAGAACGAAGTAATCCAGCACCTATTATTGCTAATTTCGTTTATAACACTTGCTATAACCGGATTTGCACTTAAATATCACAGCAGCTGGTGGGCAGAAATGCTTCAGGCACTTGGTATGACTGAAATTGCTAGATCATATATTCATCGTGGCGCGGCTGTTGTGATGATTGCAGTCGGTTTATATCATATCTGGTACTTATTATTTACGCCGCGCGGCCGAGATGTACTCTTGAATCTGATTCCAAAACTAAGCGACCTGCAGGAAGCACGCGATTCTATTCTTTACTACCTGAGAATAAAGAAACGTAAACCCCGCTATGATAAATACGATTATACTGAAAAAGCGGAATACTGGGCACTAATCTGGGGAACAATTATCATGGGCGCAACCGGTTTTATTCTCTGGTTCCCGACAATAGTCGGTAATTGGGCTCCAACCTGGTTAATAAAGGTTAGCGAACTTATCCATTTCTACGAAGCTATATTAGCTACACTTGCCATAGTTGTTTGGCACTGGTTCTTTGTTATTTTCCACCCACATGAGTACCCGATGAGCTTAACATGGATTGATGGTAAAATGACACTCGACACATACAGACATCACCACGAGAAACATTTTAGAAGAGTAGTTTTAGAATGGAAAGAGTATCAGTCTGGAAAGCGGGAATTGAAAAAAGTCAGCCATTCAACATTACTGTTTACAAAAGCGTTAGAGGAAAAGGGATTGAATCCGGATCAGATTATTGAAGGAGAATTGAATAACGATCCCGAATTAAGAGACTGGCTCGATAAAAAATTAAATCCAAATCCGGAAGAATCGATTGAATTACCAAAGGAGAAATAAAAAGAGATTATTGCCTCTTAATTTCTTATAAGCTATTTTAATAAAAGTATTATTGCTGTTTTTTTTATTTCATTAATTAATTATCGGGAGGATATCATGATCCAACGAGTGTTTTATTCATTATTGATAATTGCCGCACTTTATTTAGTACTTCCTACTCAGCTTTACGCTCAGACATTCGGTTACGAAGGAACCCAGGTATGTGGTACATGCCATAAAACAGAAAAACAGGGACTTCAATTAAAAATCTGGCAGGAAAGCGGACACTCCAATGCATATAAAACTCTTCAGACACCGGAAGCAGATAAAGTTGCTATGGAAAAATACGGAAAGAAAGCTGTCGATTCTCCCGGTTGTTTAAAATGCCATGCTTCCGGATACGATGTAACAGATAAAAAATTAATCGGAGCCAAATTTAAAGTTGAAGACGGCGTTCAATGCGAAACATGCCATGGCGCCGGATCCGCTTATAAATCACTTAAAGTTATGAAGAGCCGTGAAGAATCTGTTAAGAATGGCCTGATTGTTTGGAAAGATATGGCTGAAATTAAAGCAGGTTGCGTAAAATGCCATAACCCTGAAAGTCCTACCTACAAAGAATTTAATTTTGAAAAAATGTGGGCTAAAATTGCTCATCCTGTTCCGAAAGGATAATTATTTATAGGCTAAAAATGAAAAAACATATCTTTTTGCTGTTCATTTTTTTTCTGCCGTTGATAAATTCTGCCCAGAATCTCAACGGCAGATTTACATCATCATTCTACTCCTTTGAAAGATTCGATAATAGTACCACCTCAGAAAACTTCATAAGAACATTTAACTCATTAAACCTGAATTTAAACTACGGCAGTTTTTCATTAAGAACCCGAACCGGAATGGAAGCCAACATCGGCAACGCTCTTGATCAGGATGTCCGTTTCCGTTTCTACAATTTGTATCTCGAAGCAAGGGAACTCTTCGGTGCCGTAACACTTAAACTCGGCCGGCAGCCCTTGTTTACTCCTGTTGCCGGTGGCTTATTTGACGGTGTTAATATGAAGGTAAAATACGGCGGATTCGCTCTTAGCGGATATTACGGCGGCAACGTTCCAGCATATCAGAAGCTGGAATTGACAAAAGATTTCGCCAACAATTATGTCCTGGGCGGCCGTCTGGAAGTAATGCCATTTGATAATTTGAACATTGGTGTTAGCTATATCGATAAAAATTTCAAAGCTGAAGATTACTATGCATTACGACTTAACAGCGATCTCGATCCGATAAAAGTATTAATTCAATCGAAATCAAATCAGTATAAATACGTTTCGGCTGATCTCTCCTACTCCCTGAACGAACTTTTCGATTTTAGTACAAGATATGAATACGATCTCAATTTTAATACGACATCCAAAATTGAATTTGACGGACGAGTCAATATTACAGATAATCTGGGTGTGAATGCATATTACAATTACCGCGAACCGAAGATCCGTTATAACTCGATCTTTTCTGTTTTCAATTTCGGTAATTCTCAGGAAATTGAAGGCGGCATTGATTACCGTTTTGTTAAAGTAGCAACATTTTTTGCGCGGTTCGGAAACGTTCTGTTCGAAAATGAAAATTCCTCGCGTGTTACTGTCGGTGCATCGTCCGAATACGGCAGTTTAAGTTACCGCAAGAATTTCGGGGATGCAGGAGAAATGGACGCTGTTTCCATCTTCACTGCAAGATCATTCTTTGACGGACTGATTACACCTTCGATCGGTGTATCATTAACAAATTACAAATTATCGAAAGATGCTGAATCGAATAGCATTACCTCCCTTCTGGCCGGCATAAATTTCCGTCCGTGGAGAACCTGGTCTTTCGATCTGCAGGGACAATATTTCGATAACAAGATTTACAAGAACGATATGAGAATTCTCTTGAAAGTAAATCACCTCTTCAATACAAACTTTTAGAACGATATGAAAATAAAAATTCTTTACAGTACAATTTCGCTGCTTATCTTTTTCTTTCTTACTATTGCAGCAATCGATGCCGGCACAAGCGATGAACCTCGTAAAACCAATAAAGACATAATAAAATTCTCACATGCCGTTCATAAAGATGTTACCGATTGTGCATCGTGCCACACAGGAGTACCGGAAAGCACTTCGCTTAATGACCGTCTGCTGCCGGAAAAACCGGTCTGTGCTACGTGCCATGATGTTGAAGATACGGATAATTGTTCTTTCTGCCATTATGAAGATGTGATGGAACCTTTTATTTTGGAAAAGTCCGAACTCATGTTCAATCACAAATATCATACGACCGACCAGAAAATGGAATGTACAGCATGTCATAAGGGAGTTGACGAAGTAGCTTACAGTTTTGAATCGAAGGATTTAAATCCTCCGATGTCGAACTGCTACACTTGTCATAATGATCAGACTGTTGCTACCAACAACTGCGAAACCTGCCACATATCAACCGTAAATCTTATTCCGGAAGATCATAGACAGGTAGGATTTTTCAAATCGCATAAATTCAAAGCTGCTTCGATGAATAACCAGTGCGAAATGTGCCACGATAATACTTTCTGCGAAGCATGTCATGCTTCAACGACAATGATTACAGAAGCGAACAGTGCAAAGGATTTCTATACACCATATTCCCCTCACAAATATGTGGACAATGTTAAACAGCAGCAGATCACAAGGGTACACGATTTAAATTACCGATTTACTCACGGAATTGATGCCGACGAAAAATCCGCACAGTGCCAGACCTGTCACCAGACGGAGACCTTCTGCGTTGAATGCCATGCTTCTACGAAGAGCGATTTTGCGATGGGTGGAATAGTACCGAGCAATCATAAGAAACCGAACTTTGTAACAATTGGAGTAGGTACTGGGGGCGGTTTGCATGCTGAGGTTGCTAAAAAGGATATTGAAAGATGTTCTGCCTGTCACGATGTTCAGGGTGCCGATCCGAATTGCATTCTATGCCACGTTGATAATGATGGTATTAAAGGAACGAATCCTAAAACTCATTTACGCGGTTTTATGAAAAATACTAGCGGCGGCGACTGGCACAATGATTTTAATTCGGTCTGCTACTCTTGTCATATTGATGCAAATGCAAAACCGAATGGAAATAAAGGAGTCGGGTTCTGCGGTTACTGTCACAATTAAAATTTAATTTCTTGGAAAAACTATGAGATACACAAAAATTTACCTGTTAATAGTTTTAATGCTCGGTTTAGTTTTTAATGCTTGCAGTGAAATACAGGATGAGATTACACCTGCAGAAAATATAAGTGTGCATGGTATCGATTTCATGAAAAAAAGCTCCGATAATTTCCACGGTCGCAAACTTGTAAACAACTCGATGGAATCGTGCAAAGATTGCCATTCATCAGACTACAGAGGCGGAACTGCTCGGGTTGGATGTTCCACAAATAATTGCCATCCCGGAATTACTGTACATACAACCGATATTATGAATCCTAACAGCCCGGCATTTCACGGTAGTTTTATTGAAGCCCGATCCTGGAATATGGAGCAATGTACTCAATGCCATGGCTCTAATTATAACGGAGGTATTGTAAGTCCGACTTGCAACTCATGCCATAAGAATCCAAATGGTCCCGAAGCCTGTAATACATGTCACGGTGATTTCAGCAACATCAACCGTATTGCTCCTCCAAGGTCTTTGAACCGTTCTGTAAACACCTCCACACCCGGAGTAGGCGCTCATGCAGCACATCTTTACTCCCTTCAAATCGGTGCGGCCGTTTTATGTAACGAATGTCACAAAGTCCCGGGAGGATTATTTACTGCAGGCCATGTTAATGACGGAACAACTTTATCGGAAATTGTATTCGGCTCGATAGCTAATAAAGGACAATCAGCTTCAGCATACAACTTTGGAACAAACTTGTGTTCAAACACATACTGCCATGGAAATTTCTCTTTTGCAAAAGCAAATTCTAATTATCCATTTGCTTACACTGCTGATTTTATGGTTGGTAATAACTTCAGTCCCGACTGGAAAAAAGTTGACGGAACACAGGATGCATGCGGTACATGTCACGGACTTCCTCCAACAGGACATATGGCTTCGGAGTTAAGATCGTGTGCAACCTGTCATCAAGGTATTGTAGACGGTCAGGGAAATATTATTGATAAAACGAAACATATCAATGGCGTAATCAACGTATTTGGCAATTAGTAATTTTAGAAGCTATTAAAGCCGCTTTGTGCGGCTTTTTTTTATTAACTAATGAAACAATTTGAAACAGTGAAACAATATGTCATTTAACGAGAATCTTAAAGATCATATACTCGATTCGATTGCCGAAGGTGTCTTTACAGTCGATAAAAATTTCAAGATAAACTTCTTCAATAAAGCCGCCGAGAGAATTACAGGCCATCATCGTAAAGAAGTAATGGGAAAGTTCTGTAAGCACGTCTTTCAATCGGAGTTCTGTTTCTCGGAATGCCCAATAGCAATAGTACTTCAGACAAGAAAAAATATTTATGACTTTGAATCAAATATTAAAAGTTGTGTAGGTGAGAGTAAACCGATAAAACTTAATGCCGCTGTTCTCTATAATGAAAATGATGAACCGACCGGCGGAATTGTCTCCTTCAGGGACATCAGTATATTCGAAGAGATTGGAATAAATCTTCAAAAAGAGACTCAGTTCCATGCGATGATTGGCCACAGCCGGCAGATGCAGAACATATTTAATCTGATACAGGAGATTGCAGATTCGGACGCACCGGTTTTCATTCACGGTGAGTCCGGTACCGGTAAGGAACTTGTTGCAAATGCTATTCAGAAATCGAGCACCCGTGTTGATTTCCCTTATATAAAATTCAATTGTTCTGTTTTTCCTTCCAACCTGCTCGCGAGTGAACTGTTTGGTCATGTTAAAGGTGCGTTTACGGATGCAATTAAAGACCGGGCAGGCCGTTTCGAATTAGCTGATAAAGGTACAATCTTCCTGGATGAAGTTGCAGAGATGCCTTTGCAGACACAGATTCAATTGCTTAGGGTTTTACAAGAAGGGACTTTCGAGAGGATCGGCGAGTCCCTTTCACGACATACAGATGTAAGAATAATTGCTGCGACAAATATTAACATTAAAGATGCTCTCAGGAACGGGAAATTCAGGGAAGATCTTTTTTACCGTCTCAATGTTATTCCGATTGAAGTTCCCCCATTAAGAAACCGGACTGAAGATATTGTCCCTCTTTCAAAACATTTTCTTAATAAATTTTCACTTATCTATAAGAAGAAAATTACGGAAATAGATGAAAGCGCTCTCGAAATACTTCTTCAGTACAACTGGCCGGGAAATATAAGAGAGCTCGAGAATGCGATTGAATATGCATTCGTAAGGACTACAAAGCAGAACAAAATAATTCCGTCAAAACTCCCTTCCTCACTTCTAGAAAACCGACCTTCTGTTAAATTAAACATACCGGCAAGGATAAATTCCTACGATCGGGAGAAAACAGATCTTTTAGCTTTACTTGAAAAGCACCGGTGGAATAAAACTAAAGCAGCCAAAGAACTTGAAGTAGGAAGAACTACTCTTTGGAGAAGGATGAAAGAGCTGAAAATTGTTGAATAATCTGTTTCACTTAGAAAGAACTAAACATTTCGTTTCAATTACTGTTTTTATGTGAATTCATTCTAAAAATCTAATTATTTGCTTCTTTTAATTATTCTTCCGGAACACACTGTTTCAACAGACTATCAATTTTGTCCGAAAATGAAATGAATTATATGGCATTTCTTTTGCATTTAATTTTCAACTTTTCTGATAAAATTGGAAACTGTCATGCAAAAGAAATTATTCCAACTCTTCACTTCAGCAATTATTATTTCACTTGCAATTCTGGGATGCAAAGACCGGACTGAAGAACCGATTTCAGGTGACGAACAGGTAATTACGAAATCTGTAGCTTCCTGTGAAGGATGCCATACCAGTTATGAAAATCTTAAACGCGTTTACACACCGGATCCACCAAGTACAGGAGGTGGAGGTTGCGGCGGTGAAACACCTCATATTGAACCATACGATCGTGTTTATCTGGGTGGCGATGGATATCAGGCATTTAAACAAGATGTTCACGGTAAAATGCCCTGTACTTCTTGCCATAATGGCGTTGACGGAACTGATAACAAAGCACAGGCTCACTCCGGTGACTTCATCAAGAAACCTTCTGCGTATTCTGAACAGAAGTGTGCAGCCTGCCATACTGATATTGCTCAGAGAGCTAAAAACAGTCTGCACGAGCAGGGATGGGGTCAGAAATCGATGGTTCTACGTCGTGCCGGGTTACCAAATATTCCATCGGGTTTCAGCCAGTTATCCGAAGTAATGAAGGAAGGATACGATGTAAACTGCGGTAAGTGCCATGCATCCTGCGGAGACTGTCATGTTAACAGGCCAAAAGCCGGAGGCGGTGGTCTAGCAAACGGTCATGCATTTACTAAAACTCCTGATATGCGGAATGTTTGCGTTACCTGTCATGTAAGCCGCGGAGGTCACGCCTATTTTGGTCAGGCAACCGGAACAGTACCAGATGTGCATTTAACGAGCCGGCAATTCACATGTATCAGGTGCCATACTCAAAATGAAATCCATGGTGATGGAAATATTTATGATCAAAGATACAAAATGCCACTGTTGCCGAAATGTACTGATTGTCATGGTAGTTTGTCGAACACCAATGCATATCACTCTGCTCACTTAAGCTCATTCAGCTGTAACACATGCCATTCGCAGGACTATAATAATTGTGGAAGCTGTCATATCGGAGGCGATGGTGCCAGAGTACCTTCATATCAGGGATTCAAAATCGGTATGAATCCGATTTCCACTACACGTCCTTACAAGTACGCTGTGCTTAGAAGATCTCTAATGGCTCCTGACAGCTGGAAGAACTACGGTATTGCCAGCCTGACTAATTTCAATGTGGCCCCTACTTACAAATATGCTACACCGCATAATATAATTAGGTGGACAACACGTACAAAAGTTGCAACGGGTAAACCATGTTACGATTCATGTCATATTATTAAAGAAAATGACGGGACTTACAGGAACAAGAATTTATATCTATTTAGAAGCGACCTCGAGTCGTGGGAGATTACAGCGACCCAGAGTATAACTGTGGACGGAAAACTTCCGACACGCTGGAATGTTCAATAAATATTTAACAACAATAATTAATCACAATAACAGAGAAGGGAGTTGTACAAATGAAACTGCGTAAATTATTTTATCTTCTTTTAGTACTTCCATTATTCATTATCAGTACCGGTTGCAGCAGTGACGATAACGGCACTGAACCAACCGCTCCGGTTAACGAAGCACAGGTTCTTGTTGAATATCTTGAAGCAAACGGGAATTACCTAAACACCGCAAATCCTGCAATCATTTCTGCAGACGATGTAAGAGCTTTGCAGTTATCCAATCCGACCAAACTGCATATTATTGACGTAAGATCAGCAGCTGATTTTACGGGAAAAGGACGTATTGACGGTGCTGTTAATGTTACGGTAAATAATCTTGTTACACATATTAAAAGCATTAATGCAACAAGTTACGATAGAATTGTTGTTGCTTGTTATTCAGGACAGACTTCAGGTTATGCTACAGCATTATTAAGACTTTTAGGTTATAGCAATGTCTATTCATTGAAATTCGGAATGTGCTCATGGAACAGCCAGGTAGCTACAAACTGGACTACGAATGTTGGCAATAACTATACTAATTTTGTTACAACCAGCTATCCAAAAGGAGCTGCAGGCAGTCTACCGACATTGAATACCGGTAAAACATCCGGAAAGGAAATTCTTGAAGCAAGAATTAATACTCTCCTTTCTTCGACCAATCCTTTCGGAGATATCAGCACTACATGGACAACCGTAACCGGTAATCTTTCCAATTATTACATCGTTAATTACTGGCCAACAAATCATTATGCATTGGGACACTTAACTGGAGCTATCCAGTATACACCCAAAGCAGATTTAGCTCTCGCGACAAGCCTTAAGACTCTTCCTACAAATAAGACCGTAGTAATTTACTGCTACACTGGCCAGACATCGGCACAGACGGCAGCCATTTTAAAAGTAATGGGATATGATGCAAAATCATTATCTTTTGGTGTAAATACTATGGCTTACGATTGGATGGGAACAAATGGGCTTACACAATGGAAACAGACTGAATGTAAAGAATATCCATTTGTAAAATAGTAGATAAGAGTTTAGCCCTCCATGAAAGTGGAGGGCTTTGTTTTTCAGTGAACATTAACAGGACAGCAAACAGATGAGCGAAATGCTGGGAAATCAGTTTTTTATGGCGAGGAATTATCCTGCCGCTCAAAAAGAACTTGAGGAAGTCTATTCCAGGGAAGCTTCCAATATTTCTGTTATGAAAAAACTCCTTATCTGTTACACACAGACAGGAAGAATTAATGAAGCAATAGAACTTTTCAATCATCTTCTGAACGAAAATATTGAGTTTATTATCAATACTGACCCATCACTCGACGATTGCCCCTGTGCCGAATTGATTGAAAAAATTGAGGATAAAAATCAGCATCTCGAATCATCATTCGATCATCTTCTTATTCTCGCGATTATTTGGCTCTACTGCGATGAGAAAAAATCACTTGAATATTTTAAGAAGCTGCATGAGCTGGAACCCCTCAATAAAACAATTCAATTATCCATTGAACGGATCGAAAATTTTATTACAACACACTAAAATGTAAGAAATCTGATTTCATTACCTTCACTCCTATTGCAAGTCGTAAAAAATCCTGTAATTTGCTATTAGTTTTTGGGACTATTTCCTTGGAAAGATCCACTGCCCGGCTATTAATCATCTTAATATCTCTGCTGGTTTTTTCATCTGAATCGGCAGCCCAGAGAAGATTCCACAACCTTACATTAAAAGACGGATTACCCTCCAATAGAATTCAGCACATATTAAAGGATTCCAGGGGATTCGTCTGGATTGCTACAGATTTCGGAATCTGCCGTTATGATGGTGTAAGAAACACAACATTCAGCAGCTCGCAGCCTGCGGCACAGGGTCTTACCGAATCTAATTTTACTTTTATCTTTGAAAAGAATTCTGACGAGATCCTCTTTCTAAGTTATAACGGTTCTCTTTTCTCTTTCAAGTATTCGACAGGAAGATTTGAAAATATAAGTCTTAATAACTCTTCATTGAAAAACAGAAACCCCTCATTCATTTACAGGGAAACCAAAAACAGATACTGGTTAAGTACAGAAAACGGACTTATACTTACGGACAGTACATTTAAATTAAAAAAAGAATCCCTACTGCCGTCAAACTTCAGAGGATTAAATGTAAGCAACCGGGTTTTGACCCTTCACAAAGATAGAAAAGGTATCTTCTGGCTCGGTATGTACAGCAGAACAATATTACGGTTTGATCCGGAATCCGGAATTTTTTCATTCGATGAAGTAGCGGGATTCCTCCCCCCTCTTCAGCAGGTTTCTTCAATTATCCCGTCAGCCGATTCAAATCATATTTTCATTGCAACAGCCGGCGAAGGAATTTATAAAGTTAACATTAATAATTTCTCTTATTATAACTGGCGGTTTCAGGAAAAGAATCCCGCTTCTCTTCCAAGCGACAGGATAACATCACTACTTTTACAGAACGACACATTGTTGTGGGCAGGTACAATAGAAGGGCTTGCGCGAATCAATTTAAAATCGAATTTAATCACAAGGTATTTTCATAATCCTCAGAATCCTTATTCTCTGTCAAATAATCACGTCAATAAACTATTTCTCGATTCACAGGGAATACTCTGGATCAGCACATTCGGCGGAGTAAGCGAGCTTTATACTTCGCAAAACCGGTTTACAAAAATTTCACAGGACATTAATTCGCCAAATTCTATCAGCAGCAATATTGTCAATCACTGTTTAGAGGATAAGTCCGGAAATCTCTGGATTGGAACATCAAAGGGTATTGATATCCGGGAGGCCCGGACGGGAAAATATTATCATTATAATCCCCCCAAATCCGGTCTGCACCACCGCAACGAGGAAATAGTAAAATTCTTTGTCGACGGAAATACCTGGTGGGCTGCTACCTGGGGCGGAGGATTAACAAGATTCACATTGCCGGATAATTTCTCTCCGGGCGATAAACTTTCTTTCCGGAATTTTCTAAATAATCCCGGTGATACTACTTCAATCAGCAGCAACTTTATCCGCTCAATTACCAAAGACCGGAACGGAAATCTCTGGATCTCTACCTGGAACGGCGGTTTAAACATGATTGGTTCGGTTTCCAAAAACAGTAATCAAATTATTTTCAAAAGATTTCTTCCGGATAATGGACCAAATAAAAGCATTGCAAGCAATTTTATTGACAACATATTAATTGAACCGGGCAATGAATTCTGGCTGGCAACTTCCGAAGGATTGCAGCATGTTAATTTCGAGAAGAACCTCTTCGAAATGATAAGATGCGATGATGTAAACACCATAGAACAGATGAACAGTGTAACCTGTATGGTAAAAGACGGCAACAATATTTTGTGGCTGGGGACTTTCGGCGGACTAGGAAAAATCGATCTGACTAAAAAACCATACAGATTTGAAACTGTTTACAGTAACATCGATCATTCAATATTTTCTTTATTTATTGATAGAAACGGAACACTCTGGTTTTCTACTTTGAATTCCGAGATCGGAAGTTATACTCCCTCAAGCGGTAAAACTGAATTTTACTCCATGATTCAAGAGGTGGACGGATACGATTTTTACCTTGGTGACGCATCCGGAGACCGCCGCGGAAATATTTATTTCCCGGGCAGGTCGGGGTATCTTTTTTTCAATCCGGATCAGATAAATAAAAATCTTATTGTCCCACCGGTTTACCTGACATCACTGAAAATCAACGGTGCAGATTATATTGCTGCCGGGGATATAACTCAGGTAAAAAGCATCGATCTTGATTACGATCAGAATAATCTCTCGATCGGATTCGCCGCGCTCAATTACATCAATCCGGGTAATAATAACTATAAGTATAATCTGGAAGGATACAGTAAAGACTGGATCTCGCTTGGTAAACGTTCTGTAATCGATTTTGTAAACCTCCCTTCCGGCAGCTACAATCTGAAAATTATCGGATCGAATAACGACGGACTCTGGAATGAAAAAGGAATCCGCTTGAGTATAAATATCTCTCCCCCGCTCTGGGAAAATTCATATTTCAGAATACTGGCCGCTCTCCTTATTATTGCCGCTCTATTCGGTTTTTTCAATTCTAAAGTTAAAAGGCTTAAAGCGGAAAAGAGCCGCCGCGACCAGTTTTCTAAAATGCTAATCGAATCCCAGGAGGAGGAGCGGAAGAGGTTATCGAAAGAACTACACGATAGCTTAGGCCAGAATCTTCTCGTAATTAAAAACAGGCTGGCATTATACCAGATGAACGGGAAACCCGATCCGGCGGAAATAAATGATATTTCCGACCTTATAAAAGATTCGATCGACGAAGTGAAGGAAATCTCCTCCAATCTTCACCCGCATCAGCTTGAAAGACTCGGGCTTAACAAGGCTATCCAGTCTATGATCAACAAAATATCGGCATCGAGCAATATTGCTATTGAATTAATATCAGATGATATTACGGGACTCTTAGGCAGAGACAGGGAGATCAATTTATACAGGATTATTCAGGAGTCGCTCAATAATATCGTAAAACATTCGAACTCCGTAAAAGCACTAATTGAAATTTTGAAGTCTGAGAATTTGATTAAAGTAAGAGTTGAAGATTATGGAAAAGGTTTTGATTTTTCCGGAGCGGAATTCTTTTCCAATACAACCGAAGGCCTCGGCTTAAAAAGTCTTAACGAAAGAGCCCGGATTCTGGGAGGCGATTTAAAAATAGAATCGGAATCTGGAAGTGGGACCAGAATACTTCTCACATTCAATCTAGAATAAATGGAAAAAGAGACAAAAATTTTAGTGGCCGACGATCATCCTGTTTACAGGGAAGGGCTTATAAAAATAATTCAAAAAGAAAAGCATTTGAAAGTCTGCTACAGTATCGGAAACGGAATTGAAGCCTGGGAAATAATAAAAACAAAAAAGCCCGCTGTCGCTATTCTGGATATCTCGATGCCCGGCTTATCCGGCATTCAAATTGCCTCTAAAATATTCGAACAGAACCTTCCTACCCGTCCGATTATTCTTACCATGTACAGTGAAGAGGAATATTTTGAAGAGGCGATGGAAAGTGAAGTCCACGGCTACCTTCTGAAAAACTCGACTGATATTGAGATAATTGATTGCATTAACGCCGTAATGAAAGGCTCGTTCTATGTAGGCAAAGAACTGGTTGATAAAATGATTATGAACAGGAAAAAACCGAAACAGGGAAACGATATTACCGGTCTGGTTAAAAAACTGACTCCTGCTGAGATTCAGATACTTAAACTGATTTCGCAGAATAAGACGAGCGCCCAGATAGCAGGCGAATTATTTGTAAGCTTCCGCACAGTTCAAAATCACAGAAATAATATTGCACACAAACTCGGGTTGAGCGGTTACAACAAACTTCTTCTCTTTGCTATCGAAAATAAAAACCTTTTGTAAAAAGATTTCCTTTAACCGCTTTATTTGATATCGTATTTACTGTAAAAAAGTCTATCAATTTATCTAAGTAGTTCTACTCATTTCAAATTGAGAATTACTCTCTATTTCGTTCCTCCCTGGCAAAAAATAACTTGCGTGTGAAAAGAAAGGAACCGGAACTTGAAAGTCCTGATTGCAGACGACAGCCCTCTCATACGAGACGTAATCCGCAGATTTCTCGAAAAATCATTTGATAATCCCGTTATCATTGAGTGCAGCGACGGTGATGAGGCGGTTAGGCTTCAAAGGGACGAAAATCCGGATCTGATACTGATGGATATTATGATGGAGAGAATGGACGGGCTCGAAGCTATCCGGCAGATTAAAAAACACTCCCCCCTTTCTAAAATTATTGTAATAAGCCAGTTGCAGGAAGAGGAATACAAACAGGCGGCTCTTGATGCCGGTGCTTTGGACTACCTTAATAAGGAAAATCTTACTGATCTAAAAAGCAAGATTGAAAAAATTATCAACGAGCAAATTATTTAAGGAGTATTAGTTATGAAAAAGAGTCTTTACTTATTAATTATCTGTTTTTTTGTTCTTTTATCAGCACTTAATGCACAGTGGACTCTTACCGGCGGCCCAAATGAGACAACTATCGATCCGCTTTTTGCAAAAGGAACCACCCTCTTTGCAGGTACGGCCGGTAACGGTGGCATTTACAGAACAGTTGATAATGGAGACAACTGGATTGCTGTAAATAGTGGAATTCAATATCGAGGAAAAGTATTTGGTTTTTGCCTGCTCGGACAAAAAATCGTTGCTGCTGTTTACAACGAAATTTACATTTCCGCAAATAATGGTGAAAGCTGGCAGAATATCAAACCAACGAATAATACTTATGATGTTAAAGCTGTTGCATACGACGGAACATATCTTTATGCGGCTCTACATGGTTCCGGAATTGCCCGTTCCGGTGATGAAGGTTTAACATGGACTGTTTATACATCAGGAATTGCGGATAAAACTATTTGGGCAATTCTGGTAACTGATTCGAAGATATTTATAGGTACTAATACCGGGATATTTTCTTCTTCGGACAAGGGAATAAACTGGCAAACTGCAAATACAGGAATATCTGCTAATTCATCCGGTTTCAAATCGTTTACTAAAATAGGGAATGATATTTTTGTCTGCAGCAATTATGGAGGTGCTCATAAATCAGTTGACAATGGACAAAACTGGACAGCAGTTAACCAGGGTTTGCAAACCACTAATGCAAGAAAAATATTTTCAACCGGGACTGATCTATTTATAAGCACCGACGCAGGTATACACAGATCTGTAGACGGAGGTACTAATTGGACAAAAACCAACACCGGAACTCTATCTGACTATTCTAATAATTTTGCTGCAATCGGCAATAATATTTTTGTTGCTAACAGTACAAGAGGAATTTATAAGACAACAAATAATGGAACATTGTGGACACAATGCAATAAAGGCATAACCAATTCCACAATAAAAACATTACTTAAAATCGGTTCAACTTTATTTGCAGGGGCTTATTATTCGGGTGGTGTTCACAATACTTCCAACGGAGGCACCACCTGGAATCATAGTTATCCCTCTGTTAGTAACGTCGTTCAGCTTGTAAATAACAACAACGACATTTATGCCGCTACAGCCGGCTGGGGATTATTCCGATCCGTAGATAACGGAGTTAATTGGACTCCGCTTACGAGTAACAATGCGGACTTGCTTAGTGTTTACACTGCTGCAATAGGAAATAACAAAATTTTTATAGGGACTGCAACCAATGGCGTTTATGTCTCTAATGACAACGGTGCAACCTGGGCTGTGACAAACAATAATTTGACAGCGAGAAATATAAACATGCTTACATTTGTCGGGACTAAGTTATTCGCAGCTACATCTGCCGGCATTGTTTCTACTACAGATTATGGAGCCTCCTGGGGTCAGGTTAGTCTGCAAGGGAAAAATATTATTACAATTAAAGCTAATAATAACAAAATATTTGCCGGTACCTGGGGTGACGGGGTATATATTTCTAATGACAATGGTGCTACCTGGACGCAAAGTAATAATGGCATGACGTACCTTTTGATTTATGCCATTACATTTGATAATAACAATAATGTATATGTTGCTAGCGGTGCTAATGTATACAGCAGTAAGGATGGCGGTGCTAATTGGGTTCTTAAGAACGAAGGTTTGCCCTTGGATGTCTACGGCATTGAAGTTTTGGATAATTTCCTGTATGCCGGCACAAGTACATATGGTGTATACAAAAGACCTTTGAGCGAGCTTGTTACTTCAATAAACGACAAAGAAGTAATTCCTTTGGAATACAGACTTGAGCAAAACTACCCCAATCCTTTCAATCCTTCTACAACAATCCAATATTCAATTCCGGAAGCCGGTTATGTTATGCTAAAAGTATATGATCTACTTGGTAAGGAAGTTGCCATTCTAGTCAACGAATTCAAACAACCCGGAACATACAATTCTCAATTTGCCATTTTCAATTCTCAATTAGCGAGCGGTGTCTATTTATATAAACTTCAGACAAAGAATTTCACTTCAATAAAAAAACTACTTTTATTAAAGTAATAACCAGTATGAGAAAAAAATGAAAATAAAATATCTGTCACTTTATATTCTAACATTGGTATTCACTACAATTGGATATCCACAGAGTCATATTTCAAGTTATGCACTGTGGGGAAATGATAGAATGATTTTAGATAAAGACCCTTTAGGATCATTTTCCGGGGTACAGAATTCCGACGGAAAAATTTATGTCGCAATTAAAAATCTCGTAATGTTCCCCTCCGGTGGAATAATAATTATGTTTTCCGATGATCTGGGAGTTAACTGGAAAGCAACCCAGAGTGATGCATGGATGACAATTGATGGAACATACGGAGATTTTAAACTTCTCAACGGTCCCAATAATTCAATTTATCTGTTTGCTTTGATAGATAATATGATTACCTGTAAGAGAATTGACGAGCCAGGGGGCATCTGGGCTTCTCAAATGCTTGCAAGAGAATTTGATGCTGTCTACTCTGAAGAACTAAACAATTTCTTTTTTCTTTATACTGATCCTTTTGACAACGAACTAAAGTTCCTGCAATCGGAAATTATTAACGGTGAGTTTAGTACAAAGCACTTTGGCTATCTTGATTATAATACTCATTCTCCCAGAATTGTTATCAGCGGCAGAAAAGTTGGAATTGCATACATGTACAATTATTATTTACCTAAAGAAGCTTCTCCTATTGCTTATTCAGTGGGCGAATTTAATATGAACGGAATATTAGTTCCCTTTTCACCGGTAAATGCGGTTGCAGAAAACATAATTAAAACAGAATATAAGTGCGCATTAAATGGCGAAAAAGTCTGGGTTGTTTATACTGAAAGCGTTAACAACAAATTGCTGGTCAAGGGTACATTCAGTACTAATGGAGGAAGCAGTTTCAGCATACCGATTGATATAGCGACACTTCCCGCTTCAAATAATTACTGGCCGAACATTAAGAAAAATAAAGACGGATTCGACTTAGTCTATTATTATGATGAACCTCAAAGCGGTGAGGCAACAAATTCAACTGATAAAATTGTTTATAACTTCAATGCCACCGGCAACAGCTCGCAATTTATTTATAATGCAAGTTTATCTTCACATCCTCCCTACTGGACATCCAGCAATCCAAAACCTGAAATTGTTCCATTACAATTTTCGACTTCTTATGACCTTGGGGTCATATGGCTTGGCTGGGATCAAAACGGCGGGAAACTATTTTTCAATCGATTTAACTCTGTAACCGGCATTAAAACCGGAAATGAATTACCGATAGATTTTGAGTTGTTCAATAATTACCCCAATCCTTTTAATCCTTCTACAACTATTCGTTATTCAATTCCGCAAGCCGGTTTCGTATCACTGAAAATATATGACCTCCAGGGCAAAGAGGTGGCTACACTCGTAAATGAATTCAAACAGCCGGGGAATTATGATTCTCAATTTTCATTGCAAAATTCCAGGCTAACAAGCGGCATCTATTTCTATAAAATTACGGCAGGTAAGTATTCTGAAACTAAAAAGATGATTATACTCAAATAACCGGCCGACAAATACCAAAAAAAAGGGAAGCAGAGCTTCCCTTTTTTTATAACAAGTCCTCAATTTCTGCCTCAATTTCCCTTTATAACCATAAGTTTTTAGGCCAATAAATTCTTAAATTTGTCACCCGAAGTTTTACTCATTTATTATATAATATTACTTATTTAGTGAATTATGATCTCAGCATTAGAGCTATTAAATACAATATTACCGCTTGCCTACCTTATTACTTTTATGGTATATGCAATCGATTTTATAAATGAGAAGAGAGTCCTTGCCAACTCAAAAAGAATCTTTCTTTTCATTACTCTTATAGTCCACTTATTCTATCTGATCATCAGAACCATCGAATTCGACCATACACCGATAACGAACAAATTCGAAATATTTTCGATTCTGGCTTTTTCGATCGGCTTTTCTTATTTCATCCTCGAATTGCTTACAGACGTAAGAGGAACCGGCGCTTTCATTCTCTTTTTTGCGCTCGTATTTCAGTTCTTCTCCTCACTGTTTATTGAGCACAACTATATTGTCCCCGATGTACTAAGGAACAGGCTGCTCGGACTGCATGTAATAAGCGCATTACTCGGTTATTCCGGAATTACGATTTCTGCTGTTTACGGATTGCTCTTTCTTCTCCTTTACAAAAATCTGCGGGCAAGTAAATTCGGACTTGTATTCAACCGCCTGCCGAGCCTCGAGATACTTGAGAAATTAAGTTTCTATTCGCTTGTAATCGGATTCGTCCTGATTACGGTTGCAATAGTTATAGGAATTATATGGCTTCCCTCGGCTTTCCCTGATTTCAGGTACAGCGATCCCAAACTGATCGGGACAGCACTCGTCTGGATAATTTACGGCGCAGGGATTACAAGTAAAATAGCTGCCGGGTGGTATGGAAGGAAAGTTATTTACTTTTCACTTGCAGGATTTTTATTTGCTGTAATTTCTTTAATACTTACCAGCACACTCGCTAATACGTTTCATTCGTTTTATTGAAAGAATTTCAGGCAATGAATTTAATCGGCATTACAATAAATCATAATACTTCACCTATCGAAATCCGTGAAGCTCTCCATCTGAACAGGAACGAAATTATTGAATTAGTTCCTCTGCTTAATAAGGTTTTATCGGAGGGAGTTGTTATTTCGACATGCAACCGTACGGAAATATTCGGATTGCCGACCAGCTATTCATTAAATACAAGCTCCATCATAGAAACTCTTTTGAGCCTTAAACCCGTAACCGGAATTAAACCGGAATATTTCAGCAAATACTTTTCCTGCGGGGCTGTAAAACATCTATTCAATGTGGCTTCCGGAATAGATTCCTTAATAATCGGAGACAGCCAGATACTCGGACAGGTTAAGGAGGCATTCGAAATTTCGGAAGACCTTGCATTCTCCGGGCCTGTGCTTCATCGCCTCTTCGATACCGCAATTAAAGTAGGAAAGCGCACTATTAAAGAAACCGGGATCGGCGAAGGGGCTGTAACAGTAAGCTATGCCGCTGTGCAGGTAGTCGAAAAAATATTCGCCGGACTTGAAAAAAAGACCGCTCTGGTTATCGGCGCTGGTGAAACAGGCGAGCTGGCTGCTATTAATCTAAGAGATAAGGGAATCGGCAGGATTTCCATTTCTAACAGGACTTTAGAAAGAGCCCGGACTCTTGCGGAAAAAGTTAGAGGCGAATTAATACCTTTTGAGAACCTGAATAATCACTTCCATAATTTCGATATTATAATCAGCGCGACAAGCTCCGACAGTTATATAATCTCCTACAAAGAAATTGAATCCGCAATTAAGAGAAGGAAAGGCGCACCCATTGTTCTTATGGACATTGCAATACCGCGTGATATCGATCCCGATGTACGGAAGATAGATAACGTGTTTTATCACGACATGGATTCTTTAAAAATCATTGTTGAACAGAATCTTCAGAAAAGAAAGAATGAGATTCCCGCCGTAGAAAAAATTATAATGGAAGAGATGGTGGGATTCTTCGGCTGGTACAATGCGCTCGAAGTAGTTCCGACAATTAAATCCCTCAGGAATTTTTTCGATGAAATCCGGTCTGATGAACTCGGGAAATTAAAACATAAAATCAGTGAAGAGGATTTTGCTAAGATTGAGGACATGACCCGCAGAATGATGGGGAGAATTCTTCATAATCCAACAGTTAAATTGCGCGAACTGGCCGAATCCGGAAACGACATTCAAAAGGTTACGACCAACTCAATAATTTTAAAGGAGCTTTTTAATCTGGACTCATCTCAAAACGAAGGAAAGAAAATTGAAAAAGAATAAACTGATAATCGGATCGCGCGGAAGTGAATTGGCTTTATGGCAGGCACGTTTCGTTAAAAGAGAACTTGAAAGAAAAAATAAATACCTTTCTGTAGAAATCAGAATTATTAATACGAAGGGTGATAAGATACTTGATGTAGCTCTTTCCAAGATTGGAGATAAAGGACTCTTTACAAAGGAATTGGAAAACGAATTACTGAACGGTTCAATAGATATTGCAGTGCACAGTCTCAAGGATCTTCAGACAGAAATTCCCGAAGGATTATTCCTTGCAGCCGTTACAAAAAGGCATCCGGTGGAGGATGTTCTTATCGCTCGGAAAAAAGGGACTACCATAAATAATCTTAAGGATAATGCAGTCATTGCAACTGGTTCTTTACGTAGAAGATCCCAGATACTCCATTTACGTCCCGATGTTAAGATCGAGGAACTGAGAGGAAACGTACCTACAAGAATCAAAAAGTTTCTTGAATCTGACTGGGATGCTATAGTACTTGCAAGAGCCGGCGTTGAACGTTTAAAACTGAATAAATATATCTCATCAATAATTGATAAGGATCGTCTCCTTCCGGCAGTAGGACAGGGAGCCCTCGGTATTGAAATACGCAAGGACAATCTCCTGGCCGCAAAAATGCTTAAAAAGATTCATCATGAAAAAACATTCTTAGCTGTTAGAGCCGAGCGGGCATTATTAAAAGCTCTTGAAGGCGGATGTCAGGTCCCTATCGGGGCTTATGCCCAGGTGAAATCGGAAAGATTAATTCTTGAAGCTGTAGTAGGTTCTGTTGATGGATCGATTACTTTCAGAAAAAAAATTGAAGGTGGCATCCGTTATCCGGAAAGAACCGGTATAAAACTCGCCGGACAATTACTGAATGCCGGTGCTTCGGAAATATTAAAAGAAATATATGACAGGGAAAGAACCAGGTGAATTTGATAAAAGGGAAAAAGATTTTAATTACCAGGTCTTCGGAAGATTGCGGCACCGCATTCAATTCTCTTGTAAATTCCGGAGCTGAATTAATCTGCTTACCTACTATTAAAATAATACCTTCATACAATTCGCTGGATCTTACTGAATTGATATCGGATTCATCCGCATTTGAATTTATAATATTTACTTCATCGAATGCCGTGGAAGTATTTTCGAATCTAGTTGCGGATTATAAACCGGACTTATCACGCACCCGGGTTGCAGTAGTTGGAAGCGGTACGGCGGAAACTTGCAGATCTCACGGCATCTATATACATATTATGCCGGAGGAATTCAGTGCGAAAGGATTGATTAAAAAGTTTTCGGAACTGAATATCTCAGGCAAAAAAATTCTGATCCCGGGTTCGGCTATTTCAAGAGACGAATTAAGTAATGGATTGATGGACCTCGGCGCTTACGTTGTTAGTCTTCCTATCTATGAGACTCAGCTGATTAATAAGGATGAGGTGCCGGAAGAATTATTGAATCATCTCGATATTAAGCCGGATCTTTTCATATTTACAAGCCCTTCTTCCTTCAGGGGATATTGTAATTTGATGAATACTACCGACTGCCATAAATATTTTGAAGGAAAGATTATTTGTGCTATCGGCACAACTACAGAAGAAGCGATAAGGGATTCCGGATTGGTTGTAAATATTGTCCCTTCAACATTTAACTTAAGAGGAATTGCCGAATCAATTCTTACATTCTACCATAATACTCGCAACGTGGTTTAGCAGGAGGTTATAATTTGAAGAACGATTTGTTTTTAAGAGCCTGTAAACGTCTCCCTGTAGAGAGAACTCCCATCTGGGTAATGCGCCAGGCGGGAAGATATCTCCCAGAATACAGGGCCGTACGGGATAAATATGATTTTCTAACCATGTGTAAAACACCCGAGTTGGCCGCCGAAGTAACAATTCAACCCGTTGATCTTATAGGTGTTGATGCGGCTATTATTTTTTCGGACATTCTTGTAATACCCGAAGCAATGGGAATGAAGCTCGAAATGATCGAAAGCAAAGGCCCAAAACTTTTTGATCCGATACGAAGTGCCGATCAAATTAATAAACTGAAGAGGATTGATCCTTCCAGGGATTTGAAATATGTCCTTGATGCTCTCTCTCTTACCAAAAAAGAACTCGATGGTAAAGTGCCTTTGATCGGATTTTCCGGCTCGCCATGGACTTTAATGACTTACATGGTTGAGGGAGGGGGTTCAAAGAACTTTTCCGAAATAAAAAAGTTTATTTATAATCAACCTGACGCTGCTCATCAGTTACTGGATCTGATTGCGGATTCTGTCGCCGAATATCTCTCAGCGAAAATAGAATCGGGTGCAGACGCTGTTCAGATCTTCGATACATGGGGCGGTATACTCTCTCCAAACGATTTTGAAGAATTTTCACTTCGTTATATTTCGAAAATAATTTCATCGATCAGAAGAAAAGACCAGCCGGTAATTGTTTTCGCAAAAGGAGTTCATTACAAAATGGAAGAACTCGTCAAAACCGGTGCCGACGTTATTGGTCTTGACTGGACTATGAATCTTAATGATGTCCGATCATCGGTCGGCAATAAAGCAGCATTGCAGGGGAACCTGGATCCAACTGTACTCTACGGAACCGAAGAGAAGATCAGGACAGAAGCTAATCGGGTTATGGAGTCTTTCGGAAAAGGAAGCGGACATGTATTCAATCTTGGTCATGGAATACTGCCGGACGTTAATCCGGAAAAACTGAAGTATCTTGTAAAAGTTGTAAAAGAAGAGAGTGTACGTTTTCATTAAATGCAATAAGGAAAGAAGAAGGTAAAAAAATGTTTAATATTGATTTAGAGCTGATAAAAAAATACGACCGGCCCGGACCGAGATATACCAGTTATCCCACGGCTCCGCAATTCAATGATTCGTTTACACCGGAGAAATATCTCGATGAAGTTATCCGTACAAACAATCAGGAGAATCCCCCGGATTTATCTCTCTACTTTCATATCCCCTTCTGCGATACACTCTGCTACTTCTGCGGCTGCAATATGATAATTACACGCAACAGGGAACGTATAAAAGAATACACGCGATATGTAAAGAATGAAATTGACCTTCTCAGATCTTTCATAGTAGAAGGCCGGCAAACAGTTCAGCTTCATTGGGGCGGAGGCACACCAACCCATCTTAATCCAGATGAAATAACCGATCTGATTTCCTACATAAACGGTAGTTTCAAATTCTCACCGAATGCGGAAGAGGGATGCGAAATTGATCCGCGAGGATTGACGAAAGCTCATCTCGAGGCTTTGCGAAACGGAGGCTTTAACAGGATCAGTATGGGAGTTCAGGATTTCGACGAGAAAGTCCAGAAAGCTGTCAACAGGATTCAACCCGAGGCAATGACAAGAGAAGTAGTAGAATGGATCCGTCAACTTAAATTCGAAAGCATCAACCTCGACTTAATTTACGGATTACCGTTTCAATCGGCAGAATCTTTTGCTAAAACAGTTGAAGCAATCATCGACATTTCGCCCGACAGGATTGCGGTATTCAACTACGCTCATGTTCCTTGGATGAAGAAGCATATGGCGCTTATTAAGCCGGATGATCTGCCACTGGCGGAGGAGAAACTTGAAATACTGAAAATGACTATTGAAAAACTTACATCGGCAGGATATATATTCATCGGAATGGATCATTTTGCCAAACCGGACGACGAACTGGCAATTGCCCTGCGTGATAAAAAACTTTACCGGAATTTCCAGGGATACAGTACACACGCCGGGGCGGATCTTTACGGATTCGGAATTACAAGCATAAGCCAGATCGGGAGAAGTTATTCACAAAACGTTAAGAAGGAGAATGAATATTTTTCGCTTCTTAACGAAGGGCGGCTCCCGGTTGAGCGTGGCTACTATCTAAGCGATGACGACCTTCTGCGCAGGCATGTAATTACAAGGATAATGTGCGATTTTGAACTCGATTTCAGCGAGGTCGAAAAACTTTATCGGGTTGAATTCGAGAAATATTTTGCCGTAAGTATCGAAGGATTAAAAGAATTCATGAATGACGGCCTGGTAGAAATAAATGACCGAAAAATCGTAGTAACAGAGATGGGACGATTGCTTATTAGAAATATCGCAATGAATTTCGATAAATACATAGAACAGAAGTCCGACAAGGCCAAATATTCAAGAACGGTTTAATTGCAAAAGCCCGATCGATCGTATCGAAATGATCTTATTTAACAACAGAATCAATTCTCAATTCGGGAATATTCGAATTTGTTATTACAATTGTATAGTTTGTTCCGGATGTAATTGTAAATGATTTTGTTGGAGACACAGTTTCGTTTTGAATAACCGCAGTAGCCAGTGCTACACCTTCCAGCACATCTCTGTATCCGGTAGTTGTTCCCCAATTAACATCGTTTATATTTATAGTGTTTCCGTCCGATTGTTTAATCTGGACATTAGCTTTGTTAGACCGTTCATTCTTTACACGAATGCTCGGCGGTTCTTCGGAACAGGCAACATTCATCATAATAAAGCCCAATAAGAGTAAAACTGACAGAAGTTTTTTCATATAGCCTCCATTTTGTTCGATATAAAATACCTTGAATCAACTCAGATACAAATGTTGCATATCACACATTTATTCTGTCGGCTTTTCAGGAACCGGAGCTGATGTAAAAAATTCGCTGTAAAACCGTTCAGTATAATTCTTAGTCAACTCTTCTACCCTTTCATAACCTGGTGATGCAATTATAAGACCGGCATGAAATCTCTTCTTTAATCGCCATACAACTTCAGAATCATTAAAGGAATCCATATCGGGCCATTCCTGTCTGGCTAAGGATTGAAGAATTGCCGCATAATCGTTTTTAGATTTAGGAATTTTGTATCTGTCGTTAATTTCAAGTTTAGCCCATTCACGCCACAAATTAACTCCAGTAGAATGATAGACAAGATCAGCTAAATTAGCACCGCCGACTCTCGCAGACGTTTCAAGAAAGTAAAATTTTCCATCGCTGCTTTTAATAAACTCCGAATGGGAAACCCCCTTTAACAATCCAAGCGATTTAAGTAAATGATCATTCATACTTATCAATTTTCTCTCATCTTTCGATCCGCGTTTCATAGTTCTGCTGGAAAAGACTCTTCCCTCATGCGCTACTTCCATCGGAGGCAAACCATACTGGCTTGCTACAGCAAAAAGAACCTCTTTATTTACAATAATGCAGTCAACGTGGAAAATATCACCGGGAATAAACTTCTCTAACAAAAAATATGATTGCCTGTCGCCGAGTATTTCGAGATTCTGCCAGAGTTCATTCTCATTATTTATTTTTTTGATTCCGATCGCCCCGGCCTGCATACGGGGTTTTAATACATAGGGAGGTTCAACCTCTTTAAGATAGTTTTTAATATTGTCGTAATTCAGTATGTGAACAAAAGGCGGTACGTTAATACCATCTTCTTGGGCCTTCATCCGCATGGCCAGTTTATCTCTGAAATAACGCGCGGTAGTATCGCCCATTCCCGGCACACGGAGATGCTCTCTTAAGCGGGCGGCTTTTTCTACGTCAAAATCATCAAGTGCAACAATTCTCTCAATCTTTTCAGTCCTAGCAAGAAAACTGACAGCGTTGATCATATGATCAATATTCCATTCTTTATTTATATCGGGCATATAAAATATTTCATCAATCGATTCTTTCGGCCACGGCGAATCCTGCAGACTTCGGGAAGTCAAAAGCAGAACCCTGCAACCTTCCTCTTTAGCCTGTATCATGAAATCGAATCCCTTTTCATAACTTGAGATGCAAAGTATTGTAAGATTATTCATAATAACTCCGCTCAATTTTTCCGGCTTTATTTTATGCAAATAAGCACAATAACACAATTAAAAAGTTATAAAAAGAAGTCACCTTACTTCATTTGTTCCTCAATTTTGCATTAAAAACTTAGCCGGAATTGCTTAAATTTGCACCACATTTAATGAATATATAAGAAAGGATTTTTATTGTCTAAAGTTGCTGTTGTACTTTTTAACCTTGGCGGCCCGGATAGAATAGAATCTGTTGAACCGTTTTTATATAATCTTTTCTGCGATCCCGATATTTTCAAACTTCCATTTGGCCAGAAAACATTTGCCCGTTTGATTTCAAGCCGCAGGGCACCAAAGGTATCCGAAGAATACAAACTTATCGGCGGTAAGTCACCGCTGAATGAATGGACTGAAATACAGAGAGCAGAACTCGAAAAAAAATTAAGTATGATTAATCCATCAGTCGAGGTTCATACCGCAATGCGGTACTGGAAACCACTGACCGATGAAGTTGCAAAAAAAATTGAATCGGGTAATTACGCGAAAATAATTCTGCTTCCGCTTTATCCTCATTATTCTATTACAACAACAGGATCTTCATTTAATGAGTGGAAAAGACATTACCGCGGGGATAATTCAAAACTGGTATACATTGAAAGTTATCAGACAAATCCCGGCTATATCCGGGCGCTGAACCAGCGGATTAATGAATCCCTCAGTTCTTTTACGGATAATGTAAGAAAAGATGTTCAACTGGTTTTCAGTGCGCACGGAACTCCCGTAAGCCTTGTTAAAAAAGGAGATCCGTACAGTAAACAGATCAGCGAAACTGTTGATGCAGTAATGAGAGACCGGGAATATTCACACAATCATCATCTATGCTTCCAGAGCAAAGTCGGACCCATGAAATGGCTTGAGCCTGCTACCGATACGATGATCGAAGAGCTTGCGTCAAAAGGTTATAAGCATCTGCTGATAATACCGATCAGTTTTGTTTCGGATCATATTGAAACTCTTTTTGAACTGGATATTGAATACAGACACGTAGCCGATGAGAG
This sequence comes from Melioribacteraceae bacterium, assembly GCA_035362835.1. Classification (NCBI taxonomy): domain Bacteria; kingdom Pseudomonadati; phylum Ignavibacteriota; class Ignavibacteria; order Ignavibacteriales; family Melioribacteraceae; species Melioribacteraceae bacterium. The sequence continues at coordinate 199,260 of DAOSDY010000003.1, read as the reverse complement.
CGGAATCGAAAATTATACCGTGATGAAAGGATTAAACGATTCTCAATTGTTTATCAATGCATTAGTCGAACTCGTGAAAAGTGAGATATAAGTCAATTGTATATCTATTTGCAGTCCGGTGTTTCACTTTTCCCGTTAATATAAAATGAAACGAAGAGGAAAAAATGAATGCCAAATTAATTATTATTTTCATTCTATTAATAACATCTATGAATAACGCACAAAACAGAAATCAGGATAATCCGTTCTTCAGAGAATGGAAAACACCCTATGAAACTCCCCCGTTCAGCCAGATTAAAACAGATCATTTTCTACCTGCAATTGAAGAAGGAATAAGACTCGAAAAAGCCGAAATAGAAGCCATTGTAAACAATCCGGAAAAACCGACTTTCCACAATACAATCATTCCGCTCGAAAAATCGGGTGAATTCCTAGGCCGTGTAAACAGAGTCTTCGGCGCTCTAAACGGTGCAAATACGAATGATGAACTCCAGAAGATCGCCCGGGTTTCGACTCCAATGCTTGCCAAGCATCGTGATGATATCGCACTGAACGAAAAACTCTTTGAACGGATAAAATCGATATATCTGGAAAGCGCGAATCTTACAGAGATCGAGAGAAATGTTCTCGAAAGCTATTACAAGAACGCAGTAAGAAACGGTGCCGCATTGGATGAGGCGGGAAAAGAGAAGCTTCGTAAGATCAATCAGGAATTATCAATGCTCGGGCTGAAGTTCAGCGAGAATGCCCTGAAAGAAACAAATGCAATTGCACTTGTAATCGATAAGAAAGAGGATCTGACCGGATTGCCTGAAGATGTTATAAATGCTGCCTCCGAGCTTGCCAGTTCGAAAAACATGGAAGGTAAATGGGCGTTCTCACTTCAGAAGCCGAGTTTTATTCCATTCCTTCAGTATTCGAAAAAGCGCGAACTCAGAGAAAAATTATTTAAGGCATATATTAACCGCGGAAACAACAACAACGAATTCGACAACAAAAACATTGTTTCGCGCGTTACATCTCTCCGGGTTGACAGGGCTAATCTTCTCGGCTATAAAAACTATGCCGAGTATGTTCTCGAAAGAAACATGGCACTAAATCCTGAAAACGTTTATAAGTTTCTTCACGACTTGTGGACACCTGCAATTAAACGTGCTGAAATGGAAGTTGCAGATATGCAGAAAATAATTGATAAGGAAAAGGGTAACTTCAAACTTGAGGCATGGGACTGGTGGCATTATGCAGAGAAAGTGAAAAAAGAAAAATATGATCTCGATGAGTCGATGCTCCGCCCATATTTTAAAATGGAAAATGTAAGAGCCGGAGCTTTTTATGTAGCTGAAAAACTGTACGGAATAAAATTTATTAAAAGAAACGACATTGCAGTTTACCATCCAGACGTTGAAGTATTTGAGGTGCAGGAATCCGATGGAAAGCATATCGGAATTTTCTACAGCGATTATTACCCCAGAGACGGTAAAAGAAGCGGTGCATGGTCAAGCGGTTTCAGGGGACAGTCTAATATCGACGGAAGGCTTATTACTCCCCTTGTTTATAACGTGGGCAACTTTTCAAAACCGACCGCGGATAAACCGGCATTGATGAGCATAGACGAAGTAAAAACGCTGTTTCATGAATTGGGTCACGGGCTTAATTCCCTCTTCTCCAATTTCGATTATCCGGGCGGGAGAAATACTCCAAGAGATTTTGTAGAACTCCCGTCACAGATTATGGAAAACTGGGCTCTCGAACCGGAAGTACTGAAGGTATATGCAATGCATTTTCAGACTGGACAGATTATACCGGATCAGCTGATTGAAAAATTGAACAACTCAAGTCTCTTTAATCAGGGATTTGAAACAGTTGAATACCTCGCAGCTTCATTCCTTGATATGGACTGGCATATGCTTACAGATAACACAGGCCGGGATGTCGAAAAATTCGAAAAGGAATCCTTCAAAAAAATCGGACTGATTCCCGAAATTGAATCGAGGTATCAGAGTACTAACTTCGGCCATATAATTGGCGGATATGCTGCCGGATATTACAGCTACATCTGGGCTGCCGTTCTCGATTCTGATGCATTCGAAGCTTTCGTTGAAAAAGGAGACCTATTCGATCGGAAGACGGCCGATGCTTTTAGAAAATTTATTCTCGCGGTCAGCGGATCTGATGATTCAATGGTTCTTTACAAGAAGTTCAGAGGACGCGAACCGAAAGTTGATGCCCTGCTTAAAAGAAGAGGATTAAATTGATTATTGAGTAAAGGGATTAGCTACCAAAGCTTTCCCTTTCATTTTTTACGGAAAGATAAATGAGTATTAATAAATCTGTTGTTATAATCGGAGCCGGGATTTCCGGTTTGGCTACCGCTTATTGGCTTAGCAAGGAAGGTTTCGATGTAAAAATCCTTGAATCTAAAAATGAAGCCGGCGGTGCAATGGAAACATCGAAGGAGAATGGATTTCTGATTGACTACGGCCCTAATTCGGGACTGGAAACAACTCCATTAATCCGTCAACTCGTTGATGAAGCCGGGCTTAGCAGCGAAATGATCTATGCAAACGAGTCGTCAAATAAAAGATATATTCTAAGGAATAACGAATTACACGCCCTTCCTACTTCCCCTCCGGCTTTTATAACTACCGGATTATTTTCAACACGTGCAAAATTCCGGATTATGTGCGAACCATTCATCGGAAGATCGAGCGACGGATATTACCAGAGTATGTCAGAGTTTGTTAAGAGAAGATTGGGAGAAGAATTTCTGGATTATGCAATTGATCCTTTCGTGAGCGGTGTATTCGCGGGAGATCCGGTAAAATTGAGCGTTAAATCGGCATTCCCGAAGCTTTACCGGCTGGAAGAGTTATACGGAGGACTTGTTAAAGGGATGATCAAAGGTTCAAGGGAAAGGAAGAAACGCGCCGAGCAATCGAAGCAGAGCGCTAAAATGTTTTCTTTTATTAACGGAATGCAGTCCTTCCCTATCGCTATTGCAGACAAATTGAAATCGAATATACAATATGGCAGCAAAGTAATAAGCATTGAAAAAAATTCCGGTAAGTGGCTGGTTAAATATGAAATTAACGGCAGCATATCGGAAATTCAAACCGATCTGGTTTTATCTACAGTACCGGTTCAGACTGCAGCAGGGATTTTCGGTAAAATAGATCAGGAGTTTAATAAACATTCGGAAGAAATTTATTATCCTCCGGTTATGGTACTTTATCTCGGCTTCAGAAAAAAAGAGATAGGAAGGGACCTGGACGGATTCGGTTTTCTGATTCCATCTAAAGAGAGAAAGAATTTTCTTGGTGCAATCTGGAGCTCTACAATTTTCCCGGGCAGATGCGATGAAGATAACGCCGCATTCACGCTATTTGTCGGAGGTGCAAGGTCGCCTCACCTGTTCGACATTGATAAAAGCAAACTCGTTGATATTGTCCTAAGTGAATTTAAACAGATAATGAAAATAAATTCAGATCCTGTTTATATAAAAAATCGATTGTGGCAGAAAGCGATTCCGCAGTACAACATTGGCTACATAGAGCATGAAAATTATTTTGATAAATTTGAGAAAGAGAATCCCGGAATTTTTATAAGCGGTAACTTCCGCGGCGGAATCTCTGTGGGGGATTGTGTAAAAAATTCTGAAATAGTGTTTAATAAAATCAAAGCATCTATAAATGTGTGACTCTGCGGTTGTCTATACCTAAGAGACACAGCAACACGGAGAAGGAGAATCAATGGCTACATTTCCAACAAAAAGATTGAGGCGACTCAGATATAATCCGCTTGTGCGCGATATGGTCCGCGAAACAATTCTAACAAAAAATGATCTTATCTACCCGCTCTTTATTGTTCCGGGCAGTTATGTTAAAAATGAAGTGAGGTCGATGCCCGGAGTATTTCAGATGTCCATTGATGTCGCGGTTGAAGAGTGTAAAGAGGTCGAAAAACTCGGTATCCCCGCAGTAATTCTATTCGGAATTCCGGATCATAAAGATGAAGTCGGTTCAGGCGCTTACGATCCAAACGGGATTATTCAACAGGCTGTTCGGGCTATAAAGTCCAACGTAGAAAAATTAATCGTTATAACAGATGTCTGCCTTTGCGAATATACTTCGCACGGACATTGCGGGGTGCTGGACGGCGAGAATATTCTAAACGACGAAACAGTATCACTTCTCGCTAAAGAGGCAGTATCTCATGCCCAGGCAGGGGCCGATATAATTGCCCCGTCGGATATGATGGACGGACGCGTCGGCGCTATCCGCAAAGCTCTCGACTATAAGGGATTCACCAATATACCGATTATGAGTTACGCAGTTAAATATGCTTCTGGATTCTACGGGCCGTTCAGGGATGCTGCTGAGTCTGCTCCGGCATTCGGCGACAGGCGATCGCATCAGATGGATGTAGCCAACAGCAACGAAGCCCTCCGCGAAGCCGAAAGCGACATTGAAGAAGGCGCTGATATGATAATGGTTAAACCGGCCGGCGCTTACCTCGATATTATATGGCGTGTAAAAGAGAAATTTGGTATGCCAACTGCCGCCTATCAGGTTAGCGGTGAATATGCTATGATTAAAGCCGCCGGGAGAAACAACTGGATTGATGAGGAAAGAGTAATGATCGAGTCTTTAATTGCTATTAAACGTGCCGGCGCCGATATGATTCTGACCTATTTTGCAAAGGATGTAGCTAAATACCTTGATAGAAAATAATATCTGTTGAATCAGGAATCCCTTAATAAAATTTTCGCATTAAGGGTAAGAGTATGATCAAAATTAATGCTGCAGAAAGAAAACGGTAAAGAGATTTCCGATGTTATTATTCCCCCGGAAGATGGAAGTTTAAGAAGGTTCCTGCCGGAGAAAAAATTCAGCATTCAAAATACGTTTGCTGCGCTCTCCTATCCTAATTACAGATTGTGGTTCTGGGGACAGATGACTTCCCTTTTCGGATCGTGGATGCAGTCAACCGCATTCGCGTTCTTCATATTCGAGCTTACAAAATCGCCTGCATATCTCGGATACGTAGGATTTGCAAGCGGAATTCCAGCATGGTTTTTTTCATTCTACGGGGGTGTTGCAGCAGACCGGCTCCCCCGCATCAAAATATTGTTTGCAACACAGACAGCAATGATGTTAATGGCATTTATTCTTGCCATCTTTACTTTTTCTGGCATAATCGAACCGTGGCACCTGCTTCTCTTTGCATTTCTAAGTGGAATAACAAACGCGTTTGACGCACCTACTCGTCACGCTTTTGTAAACGAACTTGTTGATAAAGAAGATCTTGTTAATGCAATAGCCCTTAACTCTACAATGTTTAATACGGCAACAGCCGTTGGCCCTGCCCTGGGAGGAATTGTTTACGCTCTCTTCGGGCCTGCCTGGTGTTTTACAATTAACGGAATTTCATTTACTGCAGTTCTGTACAGTTTAACTCGTATGAAATTAAAAAGGATCGAGATTACTAGAAACAGCAATTCTGTTTTTTCAGAAGTTGCTGATGCTATAAAATATCTGAGAACCAACAAAGTGATCTCAGGGATCCTTCTGATAACCGCTATGCTGAGTTTCTTCGGGATGGGACTTGTAACATTATTTCCGGCATGGGCTGTGGATATATTACACGGCGACTCAACGACCAACGGATTTCTTCAATCAGCCCGCGGATTTGGAGCCGTTATTTTCGCACTGGTAATCGCAACCGTCAATAAATACATAGATAGGGGCAGGTACCTTGTTTACAGCGTTATTACGCTTCCGGTATTGATTTTCCTTTTCTCATTCAACCGTTCATTTGTTCTTTCTGTTGTTCTGCTCATTTTTATAGGCGGGATGATCATTACTCAGTATAATCTGTCCAACGGATTAATTCAGACTAATGTTGATGAAAAATTCAGGGGAAGGATATTAAGTTTTTATACGTTTACTTTTTTTGCTCTTTATCCTCTCGGGTCGCTCTGGATCGGATATGCCGCCGAACACTTCGGTATTGCCAGTGCCGTATTAATAAATTCTGTTATACTTTTTCTTTTCTTTCTGCTATTTAAAATCCGTAGCAGCAATATCTCGGTTCTGCGTTAATCTATACCTCTATTTCCTTCGGATCCGAATCAAGTTTAACAATTCTCCATTCATTTTCCTCTATGTCAAAGTCTGTTATCTTTTCGAGAGGTACTTTCAAATACTTACCTGTTGCAGTAGCAGCCACTTCCCCGTTTTTCAGAATAATCTCACCGGTCCCTTCAAACATACGGCTGTTCTCGCTTGTTATCCGTCCTATTACTTTTAATTCCTCATTCAACGGAAGAGGTTTTTTGAATTTCACATTTAACTCAACAGTAACGCCCCATACTTCCTCTTCGTATCGGTTAAGTATCGCCCGGCCGATAGTTTCATCCAGGACTGTGGATGCGATTCCCCCGTGAAGCCTTCCCGGATAACTCTGGTGTTCTTCCGAAGGGGTGAACAGGCCTATCAGTTCCTTATTCTCAGTAACATAAAAATGTGTGTGTATCCCGAATTTATTTTTCAATCCGCAGACAAAGCACAATTTGGAGTTATTCTGTTTACCGGTAATTTTATGAATCATTAATTCCCTCAAATGATATTTTCTACACTCTAATTTAGAAAAGAATTGGAAAACAATTCCTTATACAAAAGCCTCACCGGAATGATTTTTTTGAAATCATTTATTAAATAGAACAATTTCTAGGGCAATTTTTTATCTGATAAGTATAATTTCTATTTTGCACCACGAAAAATTTGATTAGGAGAAATAATGACAAGAAGTGAAGCTTTATTTCAACAGGCAAAGAATTTCATACCGGGAGGAGTCAACTCACCCGTCCGCGCATTTAAATCGGTTGGAGGAAATCCTGTATTTATGAAGAGCGGAAGCGGCTCAAAAATGTTTGATGTGGATGGAAATGAATATATCGATTATATCGGAAGCTGGGGACCGCATCTGTTCGGTCATAATCCCTTGTTTATAACCGAAGCGCTCAGAAAGGCAATTGATGCGGGCACTAGTTTCGGTGCCCCGACCGAAATAGAGGTTAAGATGGCGCAATTGATTACAGAACTGGTTCCTTCAATTGAAATGATAAGAATGGTAAATAGCGGAACCGAGGCAACAATGAGCGCGATACGAGCCGCTAGAGGTTTTACAGGTAAAGAGAAAATTATCAAGTTCGAAGGCTGCTATCACGGACATGGTGATTTTTTTCTGATCAAAGCCGGAAGTGGAGCTCTTACTTTCGGAGTTCCCACATCTCCTGGTGTGACAAAAGGGAATGCCGCCGATACACTTGTTGCTGATTATAACAGTATTGAGTCTGTTCAAAAAGTAGTTGAGCAGAATAAAAATGAAATTGCCGCGGTGATTATTGAACCGGTTGTTGGAAACATGGGGACTGTTATACCGGGAAAGGAATTTCTGGGCGACCTCAGGAAATTATGCAGTGAAGAAGGAATTGTTCTAATTTTTGATGAAGTCATGACGGGGTTCAGGCTCTCGCAATCCGGTGCCCAGGGTATATTCGGAATAAAACCGGACCTTTCCACATTCGGGAAAATTATAGGCGGAGGATTACCGGTTGGAGCTTACGGCGGCAGAAAAGAAATCATGGAAATGGTTTCACCAAGCGGACCGGTTTACCAGGCTGGAACTTTGAGCGGAAATCCGCTGGCAATGAGTGCCGGTTATGCTGCATTGACGTATATAAAAGAGAATCCCGGGATTTATGATCAGCTCGAAGAAAAATCCGCCTACCTTGCTGAAGGAATTAAAGAATCTATAAAGAAAGCTAATAAAAATTACCAGCTAAACCGTGTCGGCTCAATGATGACGCTCTTTTTCACCGATGAAAAAGTGACTGATTATAATTCGGCAGTTAAATCCGACACCGGATTATTCGGCAGGTATTTCCACGAAATGCTTAAGCGCGGGATCTATTTACCGCCGGCACAGTTTGAAGCGATGTTCGTTTCGGCCGCTCATACTAAAGAGGATCTTGATAAAACAATCGAAGCAAGCAATGAAGCTTTCAAAGTAATTTTATAAACCCGGGCACGATGGATTTTACTCCGTCATATAAAAAACTGTACGATTCAGGTGAGCTGGGCAGAAGAGCCGGTGAAGCCCTGAGTCTGCTTAAAACTTGCCGGTGCTGCCCGCATGATTGCAAAGCAAACAGAATAGAGGGAGAATACGGTGTCTGTGCTAGCGGCTATTTGCCAATTGTATCCTCTTACACCGCTCATCATGGCGAAGAACCGGTCTTATCCGGCAGCCGCGGCGCCGGGAATATCTTCTTCGGTAATTGCAATCTTAAATGCGTCTACTGCCAGAACTATGAGATCAGTCAGAACTGGAAAGTTGAACGGTACCATGAAGTAAGCCATGAACAATTAGCAGAAATAATGATAGAACTCCAGAGCCGTGGGTGTCATAACATCGGACTTGTATCACCTACTCACTTTTCTGCCGCAATTTTGAAATCGATTAACCTTGCAGTTGAAAAGGGATTAAAACTCCCGATCATTTATAATACAAACGGATATGATTCGGTTGAGATTCTAAAACTGTACGACGGTATTGCGGATATTTATTTGCCGGATTTTAAGTTTGGCGACAATGAGTATGCAAAAAAATATTCGAACGCAGAAAACTATTTTGAGCATACTTCCGAAGCATTGAAGGAGATGTACCGTCAGGTTGGAGACGAACTTGTTTATGATGGTGAAGTTGTAGTAAGGGGATTGATAATCCGTCATCTGGTATTGCCGAACGATTTAGCCGGAAGCGAAAAAATATTCAGATTTATTGCAGAGGAATTGAGCACAGGAGTTCACATATCTCTGATGTCCCAGTATTTTCCCGCAAACAAAGTGAATAAAGAAATTCTTTTGGACCGAAAACTCAGAGAATCCGAATATGAAAAGGTTTTAAGATTGATGGATAAATACGGACTTGAAAACGGATGGATACAGGAATTTGACAGCAGCGAAAACTATCTTCCCCATTTTAATAAAAGTCGTGAAAATCCTTTCGGAATAGAAACAAAAAAATAGAGACTCAAGCAAAGATCTTTGTAGTTCTTCTTATTTTCTTAATTGTGAACTCCAATCTTTCCTTCAACATAGTAACAAATTTTGTTTTTAGAATATAATCCTCAATACCGAAATTCAAAATTTTCTGAACACATTCTTTATCATCTGTATTTGTCAGTACAACAATCGGGATACTGGAATTCAATGGATTCACTTTTTCAAGAAAACCGAGACCGTTAAGCTTCGGCATGTTAATATCTAGAAAGATGATATGAGGCTTGGAATTATTATAAATCTCCAATCCTTTCTCTCCATTCGTAGCTTCATGAACTTGAAAATCATAGTATCTTTCCAGCATCCTTTTTAATAAAAGTCTGAACTGGTCGTCATCATCAACTATCAAGGCTCGTTTCATAATAAATCACGGTTTTTGTTACTTCATTATCGACAAAAACCGTGATTTCTTTAATCAAAAAAGTCAAATATTTTTAATCAAACCGGCTTACAATAGTAGTGTTCTGGTGATTAAATATATCCTTCCCTTCAGCAGAGTACATATAATCGATCCGGTTCTTATAGAACTCTGTTATTTTGCCTCTAACAATTTTAAGAGTGCTGTTCATAAACTGGTTCTGCTCTGTGAATGCCTCTCCCAGAAGCGCGAATGACGACGGCAGCCATCTTGAAGGGAACATATCCTTATATTTTCCATCTTTAAATTGATTGATCTCATCCTCAAATAATTTAATAGCGGCAATCTGGCCTTCTTTGTTATGGTGTGTAAGATTTTTCTCTTTAAGATATCTCTTAACCGCTTCCTTGTTAGGTACAATAAGGGCGATGGTGTAGGATGATTGATTATTATAGAGCATCACCTGATCAATATATGGGGAGAGCTCGGTCAAAGCTTCTTCAATTCCCTCGGGGCTATATTTTTCACCGTCATTGCTGATAAGGAGACTCTTAAACCGGCCCAGGACATAAAGGAATCCGTCTTTGTCGAGGTATCCCATATCACCCGTATAGAGCCATCCATTCTTAATTGTTTCAGCAGTCGATTTTTCATTTTTCCAATAACCCGCCATAACATTTTCGCCTTTCACAACAATCTCTCCTTTTTCACCCTGCTTCAACTCTTTACCGTTTTCATCGCAGATTTTTACCTGAAGATTTATAACCGGTTTTCCTGAAGATCCAAGTTTATGAAGAGCCGGAACGTTTGCAGAGATTACCGGTGTAGCTTCCGATAAGCCGTAACCCTGAAACATCGGGATCCCGATGGCATAAAAGAACTTTTGAAGTTCTATATCGAGGAGAGCGCCTCCCCCTATAAAAAACTCAAGCCGGCCGCCAAATCCTTCTCTTATCTTTTTAAATATTATTTTATCATAAAGAGTAAGAAGAGGTTTCTTCAGTTTTTGGAATCCCCTCCCTTTATTCCATCCTTCCTTATTATATTCATACGCGGTATTCAATGCAGCATTAAAAAGTTTTTCTACTTTCTCCCCTTTATCGCGAATTCCTTTTTCAATATTCTTTTTAAAATTCTTTGCGAGTGCCGGAACACTCAGTAAAAAAGTTGGTTTTATTTCCTTAATGTTAACAGGAATATTCTTAAGTGTTTCAAGAGGAGTGCTGCCTACCTGAACTGAGGCCATACTGGCGCCATTTTTCATCAGTGTATAAATTCCCGCAACGTGGGCAAAGCAATGATCCCAGGGAAGAATAAGAAGAGATACATATGATTCGGGAATTGGGAGAAGTGCTGTTGCCTGTTCGACGTTGGCAGTATAATTTCTATGCGTAAGCACAACCCCTTTCGGATCGGCAGTAGTTCCGGATGTATAAGATATAGTGGCATAATCGCTTTCCTTGACGGATTGCCAGCGTTTCTCTAATTCCGGATTATGATTTTTGAGTAATTCTTTCCCTGCTAAAAATACTTCCGAAGAATTGCACTCATCTTCGTCATAGGATTCCATCTGATCGAGGATTATGATTTTTTCTAGATCGGGGAGGTCGTTTTTAATCTTCCGGATTTTCTGATAGTGGTTTCTTGATACGATAACCATACGCGAACCCGAATGAGCGATTCTGAATTTTAAATCATTCGGTTCTTCAATTTTGACGGAGATAGGTACATTAACCGCGCCTGCAAAAAGAATACCGAGCTCGGCCATTACCCAATCATTCCTTCCTTCAGAAATCAGCGTGATTCTATCGCCATGATTAATTCCTAAAGAGATCAACCCTGCGGCAAATAGATGAACCATTTCCTGCATTTCCACATACGTAGTCCCTCTGAACTTATCACCTTTCTTTTCCCACATTAAAACGTTCTTGCCGTATTTTTTAACGCTATCTTCAAACATTTGTGGTATCGTTCGATTTGACATGATCTGTTCCGATTTGTTTTAGAATTAATGTTTGGAAATATTAATTCCGGTTGACAAAAAGTCAAGGAGGTATAAAAATAAAGAGGTCTTAAGAGGAGTGGATGTCGGTAAACATTCCCTCTTAGAAAAAGAATCTGAAACCGACCCTCATCATAATACCGCTCATGTCGAAACTTCTCTCAAAAATTCTTGTCCTTCCCGTCTGCGCATCTTCAACTTCATATTCATACGCGGGGCGAGATGAATGATAGGTGAGTTCAACAAAAGCATCCGAGCGTCTTCCCAATTCGTATGAAATCCCGCCGCCCAGTCGCCAGGTAAAATCGAATGCACCTTCAAATTCGTCATCCTGAGGGCGCTGATAATTTCTGTAGAAGATCAGGAGTACTTCTACACCCGCACTCCCGGTAATAAATGCTCTGGTCCGCGGAGCAATCAACTGATTAGCATTTACTGAAATCATTAGCGGAATGGAATGGAGATTAGTCCTGGCACGTAATTCATTAAGATCGCTCTGAATCGGACCGAAGAAATCGTTGTACTGATCTACAAGTTTCCTGTCCACATAATTTCTGTGAAACCAGTCGGCGCTCCATCCGAATAGAAAATTATCATCGATATGCCAGCCGCCCTCATAACCGATAATAAAACCGGCATCGGTGGCCGAGGGGCTGAAAGTGCCAAGCTTAACAGCTCCAACATCGAACTGCGCTCTTAAAATTCCGGAGGAAATTATCAGCATGAAAAGAATAAATCGTTTCATAATCATCACCAGGCTTTGTTGAGATTTTATAATGTGTCAATTAAAGTGCCAGATAAATTACTTAATTATACTCTTATTTGATGTATTAATGCTGAATATTGTTCTATAATGTGAACAAATTTCGTATTGATAGGACAGAGCGGGTGATAAAAAAAAGGCGGCTAAAAGCCGCCTTTAATTCAATCAATAACTTTATAATAAAGATTCTTTAGATCTTCGGAAAGCGGCTACCGAGAAACCGGCAACCATCAGAAGAACACCAATCCAGACCAGACTGATAAATGGTTTTATGCTAGCTTCAACGGTCAACACTTCTTTTTTAGCTATTGAAGTTTGTTCCTGCTGGTTTTGTTCATTAGAATCTGTAATAGTAAGTTCTATTTTACCAGAACCTGCTTCCATATTAGATAATTCAAAAGTCAGACCTTTATCGGTTAAAACGGCCGGTTCCGATTTTCTACCGTCTCCCTGAATTACAATTGCGGGTTTCAGTGAATATTCTTTTCCGTTATCATTAATCTTAATAAGAGCGCCGATTTTGAATTCACTACCTGCAGACATAGCCGCCATTCCATCTTTAGGCATTTCAAATGATTCAAATGTTATTTTCATTCCGTTATAGTCGACTGTCTCGCCTTTAGTAAGAGCTAATACACTGCCGTGATTATGGTTCTCTTCTGTGCCATCCTCATATCCGACAGGAGTGACATAAAAATCTTTTGTAAGCCCAACGAGAATATCTGGTTCTCTCATCAGACTATTATTAAATTCGGCAATAAACATAATCGGTTTAGCTACTCTTGAGGAGCCGTTTTTATTTATCTCGACATTAAAAGCATATTTTTTTCCGTTATCGATCGGTTCATAACCCAGAAAAGTAAGGTCGTGGCCGAGAACATTTAGACTTTCCCCTTTTACAAGGTCGACCTGTTTCTGATCCGAATAAGCACCGCTGGCAACAACTCCGATTAGAAAGACCGCAATGCCGATATGGGCTATATACGCGCCAAGATAACTTTTTCTTCCCTTCAATATCTTAATCATTATTTCCCCGTTAACAAACAGAGTAAATGAGGAGGAAAAGAGAAGTACAATCAGCATTAACTCAATTACGCCGCCAAAAATTACTATAAGAGCAGTCAGAATAACCGACGCAATCAGTGAGAAACGGGTTTGACTCCAGATATCCTTCGTTTCAGTCAATTTCCATTTTAAAAGAAGGCTTCCGCCATTAAGGAGTCCGATAATCACAGCGATTGGAAGATTAAGTTCATTATAAAATTTAATTTCAACAGTCTGACCGAAAATTGGAGCGCTAGTTCCGACAAGTACGATTATAGCAGAAGCGAGCAGAGCAACAGCACCGGTAAAAAGAGCGAGTTCTCTCGATAGGAGATTTGCTTCTTCGTTGAAATTCGCAGTAAGATACTTCCACCTGTAAATTACCATTCCAAGACCAATAACAGTAAAAAGCCCGAGAAACAATACAAGGAAAAGATAAACAGTCATACCGGGATCAACAAATGAGTGAACCGAAGCATCGCCTAGTATTCCGCTTCTAGTAAGGAAAGTACTGTAAATAACGAGAACGAAGGTAAGGATGCTTAAGATAAGATTGGTTTTAACAAATCTTCCGCTTCCTTTTTCCTGAGTCTTTCTCTGAACAAGGAGTGTATGTATAGATGCGACACCAACAATCCATGGAACAAGAGAAGAGTTTTCAACAGGATCCCATCCCCAGTAACCTCCCCAGCCAAGAACACCGTAAGCCCAGTAACCGCCGAGCATAATAGCCAAGCCGAGAACCATTGTACCGGATAGGACCCAAGGCAAGGCCTGTTTAACCCAATCCTTATACTCATTTTTTAACAATGCTGCCATTGCGAATGCAAATGGAACTGCCGACATTGCAAATCCAACAAACAGAATTGGCGGATGGATCTGCATCCAGAAATTCTGGAGAAGAGGATTGAGACCTTTACCCTCGACAATAAAATCGCTTACAGAGATATTATTTGCCGTCAGAATGTTTTTAAGTTCGCTGCTAATCTGTACAAACTGTTTGTTGGACTGAGGATCGCTGAACATAAAGTTCTGAAGTGCGGGCAGCGAATAATAAGCCGGATTAATACTCTTCAGATCGATGAAATCGGGTGTATTCCAGATATATTCAAACGGGGTTTTTAAAAGAGGACTAACCATTACCAGCAAAAATGTTAACGCCAATCCGAAAACCATCATTACCCGTTGTTCGAGGTCGCCACGTTTGGAAGTGTAATCGAGCAGAATAAGGCCGATTATTGCTGTGAATAAAATCCAGAGCATAAAACTTCCTTCCTGTCCGGCATAGAATGTGGACATGAGAAGTCCGATAGGAAGTTCGCTGTTGCTGTAATTGTAAACATATTTATACTGATACTGGTGAGTAAGAATTGCATGAAGAAGCAGGGCGCTTGCAGCCAGAACCATAACTGCCGAGGTATGATACCCGATACGCGCCAGTGAAAGAGTGTTCTGATAACCCCTGAAGGTCAAATAATACATTACAACAGAAAAGACTCCGGCCAGCAGGGCCAGAGTTAAAGCTATATTACCAATCATCTTATACTCCTAGTTAGCTGATTTTACGAGCTCGCGTTTTGAACCGGCTGCTCCTGATATTTGGATGGACATTTGGTAAGAATGTCGGTTGCATGAAAGACACCATTCTGGTATTTACCCGTTACAACCACGCTGGTAGATGACTCAAAGTTGTTAGGAATAGTACCATTGTAAATCACTCTCATTATTTTACCCTGATCGTCTTTCATATAAAACGAAAAAATTCCGTTTTGTTTATCAACTTCATAATTTCTTTCTTTTAACCAGCTCCCGGTTGCTTTAACAGTCTTCTCGGTTTCCATTACCTTTGCAAAACTGTTTTCATAAGCAACATTGGTCTGGGTGAACAGATATATCATTACTCCAAGGAAAACAACTATGATAAATCCGCCGAACATATATTTATTTTTCATATTACTGATTCTCCTTCCCTTCGGATATTACTTTACTCAATTCTTTTTCGATTATTTTTAGCCGTTTATCTGTGTTAATTAAAAACAGAAAGATACCGAGCCAGACAACAAGAACAATGAACATCACAATGTAGATTGAATTGTTCTCAAGAAATCCTAAAAATCCGCCTTCCAATTTCTACCTCAATTTATTTCTTTGAAAGATTTTCGTGAATTATTATTGAACGATACCGGATCTTCCACATCCACCAGTAGAGAATTGTAAAAGCCAGCAGTGACAAATAAAATACAAGCTGCATATTTGCATTCATTTTAAAATCAACTACCGGACCGGACGTATCGTCGTTTGCCGAACCGGGATGAAGTCCTACCATTATCCTAGGCATAATGAATATAAAGAATGGCACGGTTAAAAAGGCAATAATTGAATAGACTGCCGAGAGCCGGGCTCTTTTATCTTCATTTTCAATTGCCGATCTTAAAGCAAAGAGAGATCCATAAATCAGAAGCAAAATAAAAATACTTGTCTCCCGCGGATCCCAATGCCAGAATGCGCCCCATGTAAATTTTGCCCAGATAGATCCGGTAACTGTAGCAAGTATGGCAAAGACCATTCCCAGCTGTAATGCAGCGGCCGATTTTGCGTCTTCATCCAGATTCTTATTTTTCAAATATCTTACTCCATATACCATTGCCATCAGAAATGCTATAACAGAGAGCCAGGCAGTAGGCACATGAAAAAATATTATCTTCGCCTTTTCTTCTAATCCCGGAATATTGGGGAATTCATACCATGAAGAGGGTTGTGGAACAATTGGAAACGTTATCCCGGCAACAATTACAAATGCCATCAGGATGAAAAGGATTAACTTCCAGACCATAATACCTTTCTATTGTGAGAGAAAAACGATTGAAATCAAACAGTTTTTCCAATCGTGCCTTAAAGCGGATAAATAGAACTTTCACTCTAAGACATTTCAAAAATAGGAAAGCTGAGTATTATTTCCAAAGAATGAAGCGACCCATTCCCCGGCAAAAATAGAGTATATGCTTATTTTGAAGAATTGTATTGGCTCAATTCAATTGATTGAGACTTTACAAAGAAAAAATAAGTTATTACGCCAAAACGGGCGAATTCGAACGACCAATTTGTCGGGAGGGGCAGTCAATCACGAAATAATCATTCATTTATTAAAAGAATTAAGTGATTTCAATACTGGCATGAAAATCTCTGCTGAATAATAGAATTTAATTCATAAGTGTTATAGAAAGAGAGGCATAAAATGAAACGGATATTTTCAATTCTTATTCTTTCGGCAATATTGATTGCATACTCAGATATTTCTGCCCAGACTCAAAATCCCCCCCCTCCAAAAGAGCACGGGAAAAAATTTGTTGATAAAAATGGAGACGGATATAACGACAACGCACCCGATCATGACGGAGACGGTATTCCAAACGGACTAGATCCGGATTACCTTGCTTTAAAAAACAAGAATGCACACGGCAGGTTTGTTGACCTTGACGGCGACGGTATAAAGGACAATGCTTCCGGAAAAGGTAGAAAAGGCAAAATGGGTCAGGGCGGTATCGGGCCGGCAGATGGAACCGGTAACAAAGGTATCGGAAAGAAATATGGAAACAGCGATGGAACCGGAGACCCTGCACAGAATACAAACCGGGGCGGTAAAAAATGGGGCAAGAAGTAATTTGCTAAATTAATTATTCTAGAAAAATTAACAAGAGGGACTCTATTAGAGTCCCTTTTTAATAGATGAGGAATGTATGATAGAAAGAAGAGCTGGAGTTAAATTAAGTAGAATAATACTCGCAATTACAATTCTGATTCTGCTTTCAAATATTTCCAATGCACAATGGACGCTCGGAATTTCGACAGATCAGGAATATAACTCGAATCCCTTCCGTTCCCCCCTCCCGACTCCATCGATGATTTCATCGTACGACTTCGGCCTTGAAAACGATCTCAGCATCTTCGCAATAGGATATTATGGAAGCTTTATAAGTTTAAGCGCCGTACCCGACAGGAATTTCTACTGGCATCAGGTTGCAGCATGGAAAGAGTTCGAGAACTCTTCATTGGGAATTTTCTTCGAACAGCGCCTTAATAAGGAGCTCTATTCCTACTTCGATTACAATAATTTAACCGCCTATTACAGAAGTCAATTCAACATCGGCGATCTCTATTTTTCAATTTATCCTAATGTCAGCTTAACAACTTATAATAACATCTCCATTCTCGATAACATAAAAGGGAGTATCGGCGCGAATTTTAATCACGGTTTCGAGACAGAAACAACAGTAATATTGGGTGGAACGTTTAATTATAAAAAATACCTGAATCCTTCCGAGGAATCGAGCATAACTTATATCGACGAATTGAATAATTCCGTTACAGAAACTTTCACGGATAAGAATATTTCCTCCATCTCACAACTTGTTTCGTATATAAGGGTAGCGCAATCTCTTGCTGAAAAGACCGGAATCGCGGCACAATTCACCAACAGATCAATTACGAACGGGTTTGCTGATCAGATTAAAGAGTTAAATATGGTGTACGGTGACGAATCCGAGATTTTTGATGACCCTGTTAACTATGAGGGAAATAATATCTCTGTTGAACTGACTCAAATCCTTTTTGATGATCTGACTTTTAAAGCCGGTTATTATTTTAATAAGAAATCCTACCCGTCCCAGGGTGTCTACGATGAGCTATCATTATACGACACTGAAATAATGCGCACGGATACACAGAGCATCTTTAGTATTTTTCTCAATAAAAATTTTCCTCTCGATTCTTCAGAGAATGTAGGAATAAATGTGGGACTCAACTTCCAATCAATAAATAACAAATCCAATAGTTACTGGTTTAACTACAATACAAATTCAATAAACCTTAGTTTAAGTCTGGAATTTTAGGAGAAAGGATGAAAAAGAGGTTCAGCTGGCGCGGTTTCATAAGTCTTTACATTACAATTTCATTTTTAATAATTATCGTATCAGGAATTATACTCTACTTTGCCCCTCCGGGAAGAGTGGCTAACTGGTCATACTGGAGATTCCTGGGCTTACTAAAAAGTCAATGGCAATCGGTTCATACAATATTCACATTCATATTTATAATTGCCGCGGGATTCCATCTTTTTTATAACTGGAAACCTTTTGTAGCATATCTAAAAACAAAATTCGAGTCGAAAATTAAATTACGATTAGAACTGATCTTCTCGATCATTGTCATTTTGATTTTTTTTGTAATGGTGATTTATGATTTTGCCCCGTTCAAATCGGTGATGGATTTCGGTGAGCAATTGAAGGAATCCTGGTCCAACGATTCAAATGAACCGCCCATCCCGCATGCCGAGGATTTATTACTGACAGAATTCTCCTCCATAATAAAAATGTCGGCTGATGAGATAAAAAATAGGCTCGGCAACGAAAATATATCCGTTCCCTCAGAAGATATTAGTATAAAGGAGATTGCAAAGCTGAACAACATCTCACCCAACCGGATTTATAACCTGTTAAAAAGAACCGGCAGTAACTCTAATGCTGCAGCCGGCGAAGGGAGAGGATTCGGCAGGAAAACAATTCAGGAGATCTGCATTGAAAACGATATTAATGTTGAAACAGCTATAGCCAACCTGAAACTGAAAGGAATTGAAGCTGGGCTTGATGATAAATTGAAGGATATCGCACTAAGGCATAACTTGATGCCCGTGGAAGTGGCCAATATCGCTCTCGGAACTAAAAATGACCATGAGAAGAATTGAATCCATCCGGTAATCTTCGCTTCATATTATTTCAGGTTTTTAACTAAATTAGAGATGAACAAGGGAACCGGAAGTGAAGTTTCTTGAAAAAATAATTATCCAGCCGAAAAACCTCGTTTTGATTTTTCTTGCAACAGCGCTGATAATTGGCGTATCGGTAGTTGTAGAGCTCAATCAAAGCAGAAAAGAGATGCTGCAGCTAATGCAGCAGCAATCCCGAACACTACTTGAATCGCTTCTGGTATCTTCAAACAATGCTCTTCTTTCTTACGAAAAAATTGAAGAGGAGATGAAAAGCAGGCTTCTTAATAATGCAGAGATGATAAAAACTCTCTACAGCAGAAAAATGATTTCAAACTCACTTCTGGAATCGATAGCCAAAAAGAATAATATTTTCAGAATAAATATTTTTGATAGAGAAGGAAATAAAATTTTTTCCAACAGCATAGAAGGTCATCCGGAAAGAGAAGATGACGAAAGTCCGGATCAACTTCTTTTACCGATTTTCGATTCGATTTCCGATACGCTGATCTTCGGCATTAAACAATCCCGATACAGTGAGGACTACCGTTTTGCAGTTGCAATAAGTTCGGGTGACGGAGGCGCCATAGTTCTAAATGTTGATGCCGACAAGCTTTTGGAGTTCAGAGCCCAGGTCGGATTCGGAATCTTATTAAGAAGTCTTTCAGAAAATCCTCAAATAAATTATGTAGCACTTCAGGATCAGGAAGGTATTATTGCAGCTTCAGGGATTGTTGAGGGGCTCGAATCGATTGATTCATCCAACTTTCTAAGAAAAGGATTGGAGGAGGACAAATATGCATGGCGTGTTGCCGAGATTGATTCGATAGAAGTATTCGAAGCAATTCATCCTTTTTACCATAATAATGAGGTTATTGGAATCTTCCGGCTCGGTCTATCGCTTGAACCTCTGGATGATATCAATGAGGACACCGTAAGCCGTCTCATTATTCTCGGAATCGTGCTGTTCGTACTCGGATCTATAATACTTGCACTTATATTCGTTAAACAGAATTTCAATCTTCTCGAGAATAAATTTACCGCAATTGAAAAATATTCGAAAGAGATAATTGACAATGTGAGTGATGCGATAATAGTGATCGACCCGGATTTCAATATAAAATCCTTCAACAACGCAGCACTTCAACTATTCAACAAAGAGACACAAAGCAGCAGAAATCTATACTCACTGTTCGATAAGGAAAAATGCAGCAGAATCATAAATTCCCCTTCTCATATTTCAGAGATTGAGTGCAGTATAAACGGTGCATTCCGGCTTTTTTTATTATCTAAAAGTGAATTTTTCGATGAGAAGAAAGAACGAAACCTGATCTTTGTAATGAGAGATCTTACTGAAGTGAAAAGGCTGGAGAGTCAAATTAAGAGGAAAGAAAGACTCACTGAAATGGGAAAACTGGCTTCTTCGGTAGCACACGAAATTAGAAATCCATTAAATGCCATCGGCACAATAACCCAGCAGCTTGGTAAAGATTTCGAACCTAAAGAGAATGAAAAAGAATTCAGAGATTTAACAAAACTTGTGTACGGGGAAGTAAGAAGAATAAATGAAACAATTGAAAGTTTTCTTAGATTTTCAAAACCCCAGCCGGTGAATCCCTCCGTTTTTAATTCCACCGAATTATTTGAACAGTTATATAGACAGTATTCTGCCTTGCTGAACGAAAAAAACATTAAACTGAATTTATACGAAAACTGGAAAGGTGAAGTGGAATGGGATCGCACTCAAATCACCCAGGCATTTATTAATCTGATTGAGAATGCGATTGATGCCGTGAATGTGGACGGACAAATAAAGATTGGAGTAAGAGAAAATTCGGCTTCAAGTGTTGAGATAGTCTTTGCCGATAACGGCAGCGGAATCCCTGCCGAAGATAAAGAAAAAATCTTCCATCTTTATTTCACTACCAAAACCAAAGGAAGCGGAATAGGATTGAGTATTGTACAGCGTATAATTGCCGAGCATAACGGATTGATATCCGTAGAAAGCGAACAGGGTAAGGGAACAAAAATTATAATTACAATTCCAAAAGTATTTTCACAGGTATCAATATGAACCATCTTTCTGTTCTGATAATAGACGATGAAGTCTCTCAGCTACAATCATTAAAAACCTTCTTGGCCAAAAGAGATTACCAGCTTTATACCGCTGGCGACGGCGAAAGCGGATTTAAGATAGCACAGGAAAATGTAATAGATATTGTATTAACTGATTTCAAAATGCCCGGCTGGGACGGTCATACCGTACTTAAGAATATTAAACTTCTGAATCCTGAAATAGATGTAGTAGTAATGACCGCATTCGGTACTGTTGAAAGTGCCGTGAATCTAATGAAGGACGGTGCCTTCGATTACTTAACAAAACCGATCGACCTTGATGAACTTGAGAATATCCTGAACAAAATTAAAGAACGGAAACATTTGATATCGGAGAATAAATTTCTTCGGGAACAGCTTCAGGATAAATTTAAATTCGAGTCGATTATTTCCCGCTCCAAATCGATGGAGAGTGTTTTGAGTACTGCTTCAAGGGTTGCGCAGACCAAATCGACTGTATTAATCAGAGGTGAAAGCGGAACCGGGAAAGAACTAATCGCAAAGGCAATTCACTTTGCAAGTCCCAGAAAAGAAAAGCCGTTCGTAACTGTAAACGTTGCATCCCTTTCTGAAAATCTTCTGGAGAGCGAACTATTCGGACACGAAAAAGGATCTTTCACAGGCGCGATAAACCGTCGGATCGGTAGATTTGAAGAAGCAAACGGTGGAACTATTTTTATTGACGAGGTGGGAGATATTCCCCTTTCAGTTCAAGTAAAATTACTTCGTGCAATTCAATTTGGTGAGGTTCAGAGGATCGGCAGCAATTCAACCTTCAGCACCGACGTAAGAATTATAGCTGCCACTCACAGAAATCTCGAGGAGATGATTAAGAATCATGAGTTCCGGGAAGATCTTTTTTACAGACTTAATGTTGTTACCATAAACCTGCCTCATTTACGAAATAGAAAGGATGATATTCCCGTTCTTGTCGATCATTTTATTTACAGATTCAGCATTAATATGGGAAAGCCTATCAAGGGAATAACCCGGGAAGCTCTGGACCAGTTAATTAAATATGATTTCCCGGGCAATATAAGAGAACTTGAAAACATGATTGAACGAGCAATAGTACTTTCCCGTGACGACTATATCAGGAAAGAGGATCTTCCCATTACTCCGACGGAAAAAGCATCCTATGGTGAATTCGATCCGTACAATCTTGACGAAGGTTACGAGATAAAAATCAAATCCTTCGAAAAAGCCATGATAACCGAGGCTTTAAACCGCACTAACGGCAATAAAAGCGCGGCTGCCAGGCTGTTGGGCATTACTGAAAGACACCTGAGGTCCCGTCTGGAAAGACTGAATTAATTATTATAAATTCACCAACAAATTTTCGATTGTTTCGTCTAAAAATCCGGGGGTTTTAAATTATACTGATGTCAACCGGGGATTAGTGTGTCGGGACAAAATCCTATAAAGAGAATATTTGATTTATATACATCCGACCTGAGCTATCAGGAGATTGAGCGGTTAATTAAGCGGGAAGCCAGCGAGGTTTATGAATTTTTCAAAGCTGATATTCCAAAACCCGATCAATCGAAAAACAAATTAATCCGAGGACTAATTTTTATAAGAAGCCTCTTCAACGCATTTATACTTAAGCTGACTCCTGCGCGGAGAATTTTTTTCCTTATTTCACTTCTCTTCTTTTTTGTTGGTTATTCTCAAGCTAATTCCCTCTATACTTTTTCTGCCTATTTAATTGCAATATTATTACTTGCTTTTGAATTAGCCGATAAACTTTCGGTAAAGGGGGAACTTGATGTTGCACGTAAAATTCAGTTCGACTTAATTCCGAAAAAATCTGCCGGTATTCAAGGATTCGAAGTGGCAACTTATTATGAACCGGCACGGGAGGTAGGGGGCGATTATTTCGACATTCTGGAAACACCCGACAGGACATATATTATTATTGGTGATATATCAGGAAAGGGAATGGCTGCCGCACTTTACATGGTTCGTGTTCA
The DNA here is from genome assembly GCA_035362835.1 of Melioribacteraceae bacterium. NCBI lineage: Bacteria > Pseudomonadati > Ignavibacteriota > Ignavibacteria > Ignavibacteriales > Melioribacteraceae > Melioribacteraceae bacterium. Next base: position 176,119 of record DAOSDY010000003.1, on the reverse strand, counting down.
ATCCATATTATATTCTTTAATTGATATTTTCACCGGCGTAAAAGAGATTATGATAAACCTAAAGAAATATTTCTCCAAGAATCTGAGAAGAGAATTTTTTCTTACATTATCAATTGCTTCTATCGAAAAGGATGGGCGGATTGTTTTTGCAAGGGCGGGACATCCCCCGGCTTATCATTTCAAAAGTGCGACAAAGGAATTTTCTGTTCTTAACTCCACAGGCATGGGGATCGGCTTAAATGACAAAGGATTATTTGAGCAAACACTTGAAGAAATTTCTTTCGTTCCAAAGAGAAACGACATCATATTTTTCTATTCAGACGGTTTAACGGAGACAATGAATATTGTGAAAGATTTATTCGGTGAGGATAAAGTTAAACGATTAATAAGCAGTAATTGTGATAAATCGGCCGAAGAGATTAAAACGGCGTTGTTGAAAGCGGCTGAGAATTTCCGTGGATCAGCACTCCAGAATGACGATCTCACAATGGTGATTTTGAAAGTAGTCTAGTCGGATTCGTAGATAACAAATTCCTCTTCTGGCGGGCGTATCTCATCATAAAGTCTCTTAAGGGAATTCATAGCTGCCTGATTTCCTCTTTGCGATGCACGTCTGTATAGTCTTACCGAAACAGCTTTATTTTCTCTTACACCCAGACCTTTCTCATAACAGAGACCGAGAAGTGCCTCAGCAAGTACTGAACCTTCATTTGCTGCCTTTCTTAGGATCTGTATCTGGTTCTGAATATTCGATTTGCCCGTATCTTCAGCTACTTCAAGAAAGGCAATTCTGACCTCCGCTTCCTTACTGCCAAGATTCTGGGCCATTTTCCAGTATTCAATTGCTCTTTCCCTGTTTTTTTCGACGAGATTGCCAGAACTGTATAGAAGTCCGAGTTCAATCATTGAAGGTACATGTTTCTGATCTACAGCCGATTTAAGAAAATCGAGTGCCTGTTTATCCGTTATCTGATTATTATAGCCGAGAGCAGCTATACCTGCCCAGACATATTTTGCTTCGGGATCTCCCGATTTAATTTGTTCCTTAAGAAGATTCGAAAAGGATTCGTCCTGCATCAACCGGAAGAGATTTTCCCCGGCTTTAAAGGATCCGAGCCGATAGCCTCTTAAATAATTTGATGCGGCATGCACAATGTTTTTTTCAAAGAGGATTCCATTCTCGCGGGCCTTGCCGTTCATAAAGAGAGCCTCGGGGCTTCCGTTGTCGGATGCAAATTTAAGGATTCCGAAACCTGTTGTATCACTTAAACCAATATTTTCATCTTCATCCAGACCTAGAATTCTTTTTAAATTTTTGGTGTTCTTCATCAGAATCTCTTCAATATTATCGTCACTGTTTTTTTCAACTGGTTCATCAAAATCATAGAAATCGAGATCCCAATCCGGATTAATAATATTAGCCGTTTCATCATTAATAACGGGAGTATTTTCAACGTTGCTTTTCTCGGCAACGGGTATAAAATTCATCCTTTCGAATTGTTTCAGTACTGCCTTTGCAGGTTCATACCCGGCAGCTGCAGACTTACTTATCAGTTTATAAGCTTCGTTCAGGTTTCTGTTGACGGTTAAATTATCTGTCAGAAGAATTCCGTAGGCAAACTGTGCTTCTGGTAAACCCGCCTGACCGGCCAATTTAAAATTGTAGTATGCTTCAAACGGATTCCAGGGTACGCCGATTCCATTATGAAGCAGAATGCCATAATTGAAACGGGCTGCAGGAAGATTCTGATCAACTGCTTTTCTGATCCAATAGACTGCCTTTACTGTATCGGCCTGAAAACCCTGGGCGATCAGATATCTGATTCCGAGTTCATGCTGAGCAAACGGATCCCCCCTGTTCGCTTCGGTTACAAGAAGATATCCGGCAAGAAGTGAATATGAAGGATACTTCGCTTTGAAAATTGGGGGCTTATAATATCGGGTATCTTTAAATGCCTCGCTGCGTGTGGAATCCTGACCGTATAAGATGGTTGCTAATAATAACAGTATAAAAATTTTTCGAGGCAATTATTTCCTTGCAGATTGGAATTAGTGATCACTGATTTCAGTAGAGCCACTTTCTGAGGATAAAGTGATTTTCACCGTTGTGAGATTCGTATGTCAGTTCATCCATCAGTTGTTTAATTATGTAGAGACCCATTCCGCTTTCAGGTAAATTATTTATATCCTTTGGATCAAAATCTAGATCGGGAATTTCAAATTTAGTTCTAGGTGTTCCTTTATCAATAATCTCCAGCTCAATCATTTTTTTATCTGTTTTTAATTTTACCAGGATCGGTTTATTATTTTCACCCTTATATGCGTGCTTTATAACATTGTTAATGCTTTCCATAATACATATTTCAAAGGCGTTTAGAATATGAGGTTCAACACCTTCGTCCTCAAGTATACTTCTTACATCAATGTTGACTTTGGATACTTTATCATAATCGCTCGATATTTTTATCTCAAATTCTTTCACAAATAGTATTCTGCTATTGTTCCGCTCTAAATATAAAAAAGTGTTCAATTAAGACAAAGTATTGAAAAATCTTAATTTGAATAATGCAGGTAAGTTAATTACTTCGGTTTGAGGGATTTTTAGAATAGAAGAAAGGGACGGTGAATCTAGAATCCGCCCGTCCCTGAAACAAACTTGAATAAAAAACCAGTTTCTTACTTCTTCTCTGAATCGGTTTTACAAGTTGAGATCCCGAGCGGAAGATATGCCGGGCAAGATCCTGTTAATCCTGTTAATACTGGAATAATGCCGATTAGACCCCACCAAGAACTGTATATCAGGCCGAGAGCAATAATTACAAGTCCGACAATTATTCTTAACCATTTATCAGCACCGCCAACGTTTTTTTTCATTTTTTTCTCCTTTTTTGATATCAATTAGATAGACAATTCTTTGAAAGGATTCATAAGACTCACTTCATATAAACCATTTTTTTAACCGAATAAGTTCCACCCAGCGACAATGAATAAAAATAAACTCCGGATGCCATGTTTAGTTTTTCCGCTGAGAATGTTAACGTATAGCGGCCCGGAGATCTGTATTCATTAATTAGCTGAATCACTTCCCTTCCTAACTGATCGGTAATTGTTAATCTTACATTACCCGGTGAACTAAGTTGAAAGTTAATTTTGGTTTCGGGATTAAACGGATTTGGATAATTCTGACTTAGCACGAACTCCGCCGGGAGCTCTTCATCAGCGTTAACAGCCGTATTGTTTACAAACTTCTTTTCTATCAGATTCCATAGTTCATCTCTATCCCCGTCATAACCGAGTGCCCAGATTCCAACTCCAAACAGATTCTGTTGAATTGCAAGATCATATTTCATTTCCAGACTTACATGGTCATCATACCATACCTGATGCCACCCGTTATCGAACCACCTGATCCAGGGAGTACTCGAAACTTCATCCCACATCCGGTCATATGTCGAATACTCATCCATTATTTCTCTGTACAATAAAATTTTCTGCCAGTTATTGTTAGTACTGTCGCTGCTGAACGGAAATACAGAAACATAAGGTTGACCGGAACTCGTCTTCCAGTAATTTCCGTAGTAAGGTACACCTAAAATAATTTTATTGCGGGGCACATTTTTGTATTCTTCTGTTATCGAATTTGTGACACTTATATATTGCCCTGTAAGAGGCGCGGAGGGCCCGGTAGTAATTGCCCAGCTTCCCCAGTAATCATAATTCATCACGAAAAGATAGTTGCATTTTTCTGCCAGTCCCGGGAAATTCCATTCCATAATATCCCTTTCATTCCGACCGTAGGAAGGAGTGGCAAATGAAATTTCAAGATCAGGATTGTACTGATTCTGAATAATATCCTTAAGAACAGTCATAAATGAAATTGTTGCGTATTTTTTGTCATCTTCATCTTTCAGGTTTTCAAAATCAATGATTACCCCGTCCAGATTATAAAGGATAATTTTAGTTCTGATATTTTCACAAAGTTTTCTTCTTATGCCGTTATCAGTCATAATTCTATGAATATCGTCGCCGTTAAAAGAAGTAACAGCCATAATTACTTTAACACCTTTTGAATGTGCGGAATTGATCAGATCATTCCATGGCCAGAGAGGCGGATCAGTCAAATTTCCTTCGCCATCAGTTTCAAATGAAAAGATAGCTATATGAGAGACCAGATCGTAACGGATAAATAGATGATTGCCAGCGTTGTACTCCCACCAGGGTAAAAAACCGAACACTGCTTTATTAAGCGCATTGATTTTCTTGTCGGACAGTACACCGTCTCTTTGTTGAAAGTTGAATGATAAACCCTCGTTTAATTTTTCCCTTCCGAACGACTGATTTTCGTACTGATGGAACGACTGTGCAGATAATAGTGAAGCAAATAGGAAAATGAGAATACCTTTTTTCATTATCTCACTGTTTTATTTGACCGATATTAAGATAACAATTTTTTTATTGAAGAAAATTAGAGATAAGCCTTCAGAATATTCTTATTGTTTTTTTTTAAGGTTTCCTTAACTATTTAGTAATAATCAGTTTCTTTGTCAGTCTGGTATTGCCGGCACGAAGCTGGTAAAAGTAGACTCCGCTTGCCAGACCCCTTCCGTTAAATTTGTATTCGTAATATCCTTCATTCAGGTCATCGTTCAATATCTCGGCAACAAACTCGCCTAAAAGATTGAACAGTATAACCTTTACATCTGTCTGGAAAGGAAGTGAAAACCGGATTGTAGTTTCGGGATTAAACGGATTAGGATAATTCTGTTCAAGAGAGAATTGAGAGATCTTTTCCATAGTAACTTCCACAGGATCGTAATACTTAAGTCTTCCGTCGAAATCGATCTGTTTCAGTTTGTAAATAAATTTTAGTCCCCCAAAAGGCGTATCGGTATAATTATAATGCCTAATAGTGTTCGAGTTGCCATTGCCTTGTAGAAACGTAATCGAGTCCCAGCAACATCCATCTGTTGATCTCATCAATTCAAATCCGTAATTATTTACTTCCGTTGATGTTGACCAATCGAGCACTACTTTGTGTTCAATAAGCTTTGCTGAGAATGAAACCAGCTCAACCGGTAGAGGTCCATCTCCTATTAGAGTCGCTTCATCCAATCGCAGGTTATTAAGTGAACTCTTTGCGGAGTCTGTTTTCAGAATTTCGATATAAACTTCAGGTACGTCCTCAAAAGAAGCCGGTAAAATATAAGGGCCATATAGAGCAAATACAGTTGGAGGAATGAATTCCGGTTCCATTTCAGTCCAGTCTTGCAAATCACTGCTTACCCTTATCATAAATTTACCGACATCATAGTTCGAGCATTGCATATATACCTGAAATCTGAGGTTTTGACCACCGGAAGTATTAAATCCGAATCTTAATGCATCACCAGGGTGCCAGCCAGAATATGAAACTGATTGACCGGTATGACCACCAAAATATTTAGGTCCGTTTAATATACCATATGTAGTAAAAACCGGAGTTCCTTCCATATTATCGATATCAACTTCAGTTGAATTTTCAAATGAGAAAAGAAAAGCTGTTGTGTTAGACTGTGGAGATGAGAAGGACGGAAATAGACAGAAACTTAACAGAAATAAATAAATATACTTTTTCATACCCACCCCGTTAGTAAACCCGTTTCTTAAATAGTTTAATTTTCGAGGATGAGAATAAGTTCGTTTTAAACTTACGAAATTCCAGTTAAAAAGTAATGTGAATTTTTTAATCATTTTTTTTGTTCTCAATTACAGTAGAAATTATTTAAGAGATAACAATGAAATATTTAATTCTGCTGATATTATTAATATTTACAGGGTGTAATATCAGCCGGCAAAACTTATCTCATGAATTAAATGAGGAAAAAATGATAGATACTTCAAAATATTCTGTTGCAACTTTCGGTTCGGGATGCTTCTGGTGTACAGAGGCGGTATTTGAATTAGTAAAAGGTGTTTTAAAAGTAGAATCCGGTTACTCGGGCGGATCGGTACCGAATCCTACTTATGAAGCCGTATGTACGGGACTGACAGGTCATGCGGAAGTTGTCATGATTTATTTTGATCCAAATTTAGTTTCCTATAGCGAACTCCTCGAAATATTCTGGAAGACTCACGATCCCACAACATTAAATAGACAGGGTGCCGATGTCGGTACACAGTACAGGTCGGTAATTTTCTATCATAATGAGGATCAGAAAAGACTTGCTGAGGAATACAAACAGAAGCTCGATGAAGCCCGAATCTGGAATGATCCGATCGTTACAGAAATCAGTCCCTTTAGAAAATTCTACAAAGCTGAGGATTATCACCAGAATTATTATGAGAATAATACTTATCAGGGTTATTGCAGTTTTGTAATCACTCCGAAAATAGAAAAATTCAAGAAAGTCTTTTCAGATAAACTGAAATAAGGTCTATTAAACCCGGTACAATTAAAATTTATTTTGGGAGTTTAATGATTAAGGGATAATTTTGTTTGAGCCATTCTATAAGGTGATGTTATGAACCTCAAACTTTTATCACTTCTTATCATATTTATTTTCCCTCCGGTTCAATATTACGCGCAGGAAGAGTTAATCAGACTTAAGGACGGATGGAAATTCAAAGTTGGCGACAGTAATAATTTTACTGATCCCGAATACTCTAAACTTAACTATACCGATTCTGATTGGAATGATATTTCTATCGACAAAATATGGGAAGAGCAGGGATACGATCCGTTAGACGGTTTTGCCTGGTACAGAATAAAAGTCTTTATTCCCTCTTCGCTAAAACAGAATGCATACTTAAAAGACAGTTTGAAGATTTTTCTTGGAAAGGTGAATAATTTTGACCATACTTTTCTAAACGGGAAGATAATCGGAATTAACGGATTTAATGTTAAAACCGATCATAAAATTGACTCAACCTTTCTTAATGCCGAAACAATTCTCTGGGATAAAAACCGGCGCTATACCCTGCCAACAGATGACCCGCGAATACTATGGGATAATATTAATATTATCGCGGTCCGTGTTTTCGATCAGGGTGGTCAGGGCGGAATTTATACCGGCAATGGTTCTGTAAGTATGACGAATGTAACTGAATACCTTTTTACAAATTCAGCTACCACCGAATTCGAATTTTCCGGCGACTCAATTACGAAAAACTTCTACATTAAAAATATCTCGGACAGATTAAAGTTAGCCGGAACATTTGAGATTAATGCTGTAGATAAGACTAACGGAAATAATCTCTTTGTGAAAAATGAGCCGGTGGAATTGAATCCGGGAGATAATAAAAATTTCTCTTATACTCTGAGCAATATTTTAAAACCTGTAAAGGTTCAATATGATTTTAGATTTACCGGGACTAAAGAGATCTTTTCTTTCACAGAGGAGGTACCTTATATTCTAACTCCGGTTCCCCCAAAGCACCCCAGAATAAACGGTGCAAAAATCTACGGTCAATCCCCGGGTAGACCCTTTCTTTATACCGTTGCTGTAACCGGAGAAAGACCGGTAAAATTCAAAGCAGCGAATCTGCCTGAAGGACTTTCTATTGATGAGAATACAGGAATTATAAACGGCGTAGTCCGTAAAACCGGCCAATATACTATTAATGTTGAAGTTGCGAATAAATATGGCTCGGCCGGAGCTGAGATTAAATTTATAATTGGAGAAAAACTTGCATTAACTCCGCCGATGGGATGGAACAGCTGGAATGTATGGGGACTTGCAGTTGATCAGCAAAAAGTTCTGGAATCGGCCAGGGTTTTTAAGGAAAAATTAATTAATCACGGATGGACATTTATTAACATTGATGACGGATGGGAAATAAAAGGCGACTCTCCATTGCCTAAACGTGATTCAAACGGTTTTATTTTAACGAACGAAAAATTTCCTGATATGAAAGCTCTAGCAGACAGCATCCATGCTATGGGATTGAAACTCGGGATTTACAGTTCGCCCGGGCCTTTAACCTGCGGCGGTTATACTGCATCTTATCAGCATGAGTTACAGGACGCACAATCATTTGCTTCCTGGGGAATCGACTATCTTAAATACGATTGGTGTTCATACGATCAGATTGCCAAAGACAAATCAATCCCCGAACTAAAAAAACCTTACTTTGTAATGCGAGACGCATTAAAGCAAATTAACCGGGATATTGTCTACAGTTTATGCCAGTACGGGATGGGAAAAGTCTGGGAATGGGGCGCTGAAGTTGGAGGTAATCTCTGGCGAACAACAGGTGATATTACGGATACATGGAAGAGTATGAGTGAGATTGGTTTCAATCAGATTGAAAATGCGAAATATGCCGGTCCGGGGCAATGGAATGACCCCGATATGCTTGTAGTCGGCTGGGTTGGCTGGGGCCCGAATTTACATCCTACAAAATTAACACCAGACGAGCAGTATACTCATATCAGTCTCTGGTCTCTACTCTCTGCACCACTGCTGATCGGATGCGACTTATCGAGGGCTGATCCTTTCACAATGAATCTGCTTACAAATGATGAAGTCTTATCTGTTAATCAGGACCCTCTTGGAAAACAGGCAGTACCGGTTTTGAAAGAAGGCAATATTCAAGTCTGGATTAAAGAACTTGCGGATGGTAATAAAGCGGTAGGGATTTTTAACCTCGGTGATAGTACCGAACAGTTCGAATTAGACTTATTAAGGACCGGATTAAATGAAAATGTAAGGATAAGAGACGTCTGGCGGCAAAAGGAAATCCCGCACAAGGGTGAAAAGATTTTATTCGGAGTTCCTTCGCACGGATGCTACCTGATCAAATCTGATTCTCTTTAAAAACAAAAACCCCGGCTATTGCCGGGGTTTTTAATTTTGAAATCGTAAAAATTATTGAATAACTTTTACTTCCTGAGCTTGTGGGCCTTTTTGACCTTGAGCAACCGTGAATTCAACCTGCTGACCTTCCTGAAGGGTTTTGTATCCTTCACCAACAATTGCCTGGAAATGAACAAAAACATCATCTCCGTCTTTGCGTTGAATGAATCCATAACCTTTTGCGCCGTTGAACCATTTTACGGTTCCTTTTACTCGTTCTGACATCTTTTGATGCTCCTAATAAAATGAAAAATAATTATTTAAAAGACGAACAGAGCACCTGCAAAGCTTTGTTAATATAAATCAACAAACGTCCACTGCTCAAGTTCATAAAAAGGACTTATGATTAACACGCATGTCCTCTCAATATGCGTGAAGGATTGGAATTATTCCTATCCTCAAACATTCAATGAACAAACATAACGGGTTCTATAAAATTAAGGTTGGGTTTTCATACTAAATCTAATGTGGGAGTTAAAATCTAAATGATATAAAGAAGATCAAATTAAAAACCAAAAAAACGAACAAAATGCCTAAAACCTTCTACTTCAATATTTATAAGAACCGATTAATTCTCCTTTAACGGAGCATTAGCTCCGCGGGTAGGGCTCGAACCTACAACCCTGCGGTTAACAGCCGCATGCTCTGCCATTGAGCTACCGCGGAATTTCATTTCATATGAAATACATACAAAATCGAGGTCTAAAAATAGATTTTAGAGAAGGATTTGTCAAGTTCCGGAAAAATAAATTTTTACTCTGAATTTCCATATTAGATAACTCTATTCCAATTATTGAGAAGTATAAATAAATTTATATAAGATTTCCCCTCTTTATTTAATAAAATCATTAAATTCACACAGCATTCTCCGTTTTATCTTTATTGTCCTTCTTCTTTGATAGGCATATTAATTGCATAAACTATCATTTTTCAAAAGGGAAATGAATGACCATCGATCAATTAAAAGAGAAGGTGCAGAACGCATACAAAAACTGGGAGGAATCGAATTACCTCAAAACAGTATCTAAATTCCCAGAAAGAAGCAAAGAATTTACAACCCAGTCCTTTACTAAAGTGGATCCGCTTTACATTCCAAACTTAACCGATTCTGAAAACTATGAAGAAAAACTCGGTTTCCCGGGCAAGTATCCTTTTACCAGAGGTGTTCAGCCAACTATGTACAGAGGACGGTTTTGGACAATGCGTCAATATGCAGGATTCGGAACTGCTAAAGAATCGAATGAACGTTACCGTTACTTGTTGACGCAGGGACAAAGCGGACTATCAGTAGCTTTCGATTTACCAACGCAGATAGGATACGACAGCGACGACCCGATGGCTCTTGGTGAAGTCGGTAAAGTCGGCGTGGCTATCGATACTCTCGCAGATATGGAAATTCTGTTCAACCAGATTCCTCTCGACAAGGTTTCAACTTCAATGACTATCAATGCACCGGCGTCAGTCCTTCTGGCAATGTACATTGCTGTTGCCGAAAAGCAGGGTGTTACAAAGGATAAGATTAGCGGAACAATTCAGAACGATATTCTTAAAGAATACGTTGCACGGGGCACTTACATTTATCCCCCCAAACCATCTATGAGACTTATAACGAACATTTTTGAATACTGTTCTAAGGAAGTGCCTAAGTGGAATACTATTTCAATTTCGGGTTACCATATTCGCGAAGCAGGATCAACTGCCGCACAGGAAGTCGGTTTCACTCTTGCAGATGGAATTGCTTATGTTGAAGCTGCTATAAAAGCCGGACTGGATGTTGACGAATTCGCCGGACAGTTGTCATTCTTCTTCAATGCGCATAATGATCTGCTCGAAGAGGTAGCAAAATACAGGGCGGCAAGAAGACTCTGGGCCAGAATTATGAAGGAGAGATTCGGTGCTAAAAAAGATAAATCCCAGATGTTAAGATTCCATACACAGACAGCCGGTTCTACACTTACTGCTAAACAGGTTGACAATAATATTATCCGAGTAACTATACAGACGCTTGCCGCGGTTCTCGGCGGAACTCAGAGTCTTCATACAAATTCAAGAGACGAAGCACTTGCACTTCCAACTGAAGAATCAGTTAAAGTTGCTTTAAGAACTCAACAGGTAGTGGCTTACGAAAGCGGTGTAACAAACACAATAGATCCTCTTGCCGGTTCGTATTATATCGAGTCGCTTACCGATCAGATAGAAAAAGAGGCCGGAGAATATATCAATAAGATTGATTCTCTCGGCGGTGTGGTTAATGCGATCGAAGCCGGTTATATTCAGATGGAAATTCAAAAATCGGCTTATCAGTTCAACCAGGAACTGGAACGCGGTGAAAGAATTGTAGTAGGAATTAATAAATTTGTTGAGAAGGAAGAGCACAAAGGCAAAATCCTTAAGATCGATGAAAAAATTCAAAACGATCAGATTCAATTTCTCAATAAAACCAGATCGAGCAGGAACCAGAGAGAGGTTGAAGAAAAATTAGCGGCTCTTAAAACAGCAGCGGAAGGAACCTCCAATTTAATGCCGTTTATACTTGATGCTGTAAAAGTCTACGCAAGCATAGGTGAAATATGTAATACGATGAGAAATGTTTTCGGTGAGTATAAAGAACAGGTGGTCATTTAACATATTTATTTGAACAGACAAAACTTCAGGAGTAAATGGAATGGAACTTAAGTATATAGAACATATCGGTATAGCAGTTAAAAATCTCGATGAATCAATTAAGTATTATGAAAATGTTCTCGGATTAAAATGTTATTCTGTTGAAGAGGTAAAAGATCAAAAAGTGAAAACGGCATTTTTCATGGTTGGCCAGACAAAAATCGAGCTACTTGAATCAACAGAATCCGACGGACCGATCGGTAAGTTCATAGAAAAAAAAGGCGAAGGAATACATCATATAGCTTTCGCCACGGAGAATCTTAAAGACGCATTGAAAGAGATCGAGTCGAAGGGGATTCAATTAATTGATAAAGAGCCCCGCAAAGGAGCTGAAGGATTGAATATTGCATTTCTTCATCCGAAATCTACAAACGGGGTATTAACTGAGTTATGCGAACATCCGTAACTCACATTTAATAAACAGCAAATAAAACGTTCAACTGAGGAACAATAATGGCATTACAGGACAAGATCAAAGAGTTGATGGATATGCGCGCTAAAGCGCGGCTGGGCGGCGGTGAAAAAAGAATTGAATCGCAACATCAAAAAGGAAAATTTACTGCAAGGGAAAGAATCGATATGCTTCTCGATGAAGGCAGCTTCGAGGAGTTTGATATGTTCGTTTCCCACCGGACAGTCGATTTCGGTCTCGATAAGCAGACTTATCTATCAGACGGAGTTGTTACAGGTTACGGTACGATAGACGGACGTCTTGTTTATGTGTTTTCACAGGACTTTACTGTTTTCGGCGGATCACTTTCCGAGATGTACGCTCAGAAAATTTGTAAGGTGATGGACAAGGCAATGAAAGTAGGAGCTCCGCTAATCGGAATAAACGACAGCGGCGGCGCCAGAATTCAGGAGGGAGTTAAAAGTCTTGGAGGTTATGCCGATATATTTCAGCGCAATATTATGGCTTCCGGTTTAATACCTCAGATATCCGCGATCTTTGGTCCTTGTGCCGGTGGAGCCGTCTACTCACCGGCTCTAACCGATTTTACGATTATGTCCAAAGGCACTAGCTATATGTTTGTAACCGGGCCCAAAGTAGTTAAAACCGTAACCGGTGAAGTAGTTACCGACGAAGAGCTCGGCGGTGCTATGGTTCACGGTTCTAAATCCGGAGTTACACATTTTGTAGCAGATGACGAGCAGGAAGGAATTCTGCTTATAAGAAAACTATTAAGTTACATGCCTCAGAATAATCTTGAGGATCCCCCGCTTTCGGTGTGTGACGATCCGATCGACAGACTCGAAGACTCGCTAAACGAAATAATTCCAGAAAGTCCTAACAAACCATACGATGTTAAAGATGTAATACACGCAATTGCCGACTATCATGAATTCCTGGAAGTCCAGCGGCATTATGCACCGAATATTGTAACCGGCTTTGCACGGTTCAACGGGATGCCTGTTGGAATAGTTGCCAATCAGCCGAATTATCTGGCCGGAGTATTAGATATTAATTCATCCCGTAAAGCCGGAAGATTCGTCCGTTACTGCGATGCTTTCAACATCCCGATTGTTACGCTTGTAGATGTACCTGGCTTCCTCCCGGGAACAGCTCAGGAATACGGCGGAATAATTCTCCACGGCGCCAAATTACTATTTGCATACGGCGAAGCGACTGTCCCTAAAGTAACCATTATTCTCCGTAAAGCTTACGGCGGTGCTTATGATGTAATGGGCTCTAAGCATCTGAGAGGAGATATTAATTATGCATGGCCCACAGCTGAGATTGCCGTTATGGGCCCCAGAGGAGCAATTGAAGTCCTTCATCAAAAAGAGATTTCAGAAATTAAGGATGATCAGGAAAAAGTAAAATTCATAAATGAAAAAGAGGAACAGTACCGGAATAAATTTGCTACGCCCTATGTTGCGGCTAAGTACGGTTATATAGATGATGTGATAGAACCGCGAAACACAAGATTCAGAGTAATACGGGCACTTCAGTCGCTCGCTACTAAGAAAGATCTTAATCCTCCCAAAAAACATTCTAACATTCCATTATAGGAGGATAAATGATAATTGCACAGGCAGTTGCAGCAGCCGATTCATTAGCAAAATCGAGAATTGCGGAAAACTCGAAAAAATTTCTCGATATTGACCCCTGGGGTGTGGGAATGACTTTTATTGGGATGGCTGTAGTCTTCCTTTCACTTCTTCTTCTTTACATGCTTTTTTATAACATCACTAAAGCATTGAATTACAGGATAAAATCCAATCTTAAAAAAGAAGGGAAAGAATTACCTGCAAAAGGAAAAGATGTGGAGTTGTCCGGCGAGGTAAATGCGGCTATAGCGATAGCCCTTCATCTTTATATGAATGAATTACATGATCAGGAAAGTGCGATCCTGACAATAAACAAAGTTGCCAGAACGTATTCTCCATGGAGTTCAAAAATTTACGGCATCAGACAATTTCCAAGATAAGGAATTGAATTAATGAAAAAATTTAAATTGACAATCAACGGCAATCAATACGAAGTTAATGTTGTGAGTGTTGATGATAATATAGCTGATATAGAAGTTAACGGCACACATTATCAGGTTGAAGTAGATAAGCAGATTCAAAAAACAAAAACTCCCAAGCTGGTTAGATCTGTCGTCTCTCCGTCAACAGATTCAGCTCCTTCAATTCAGAAAACAAGCAGCCCGGGTGCTCAAAAAGGTGTTGGCTTCGTAAAAGCTCCACTCCCCGGTGTTATTCTTAATGTTCATGTACGCGAAGGCGATATGGTTAAAATCGGAGATAAACTGATTACTCTTGAAGCAATGAAAATGGAGAATTCGGTTAATTCTGATAAAGAAGGAAAAATAATTTCTATTAAAGTGCGGCAGGGTGATTCTGTTCTGGAAGGTGACCTTCTTATAGAGATCGGGAGTTAATGATGGAAAAGTTTCTTGAATTTACTGCACACGGATTCGATCAATTTATAAGATATACTGCTTTTGCAAATTTTACGCTAGGCCATTTAATAATGATCATTGTTGCACTGGTTTTTATCTATCTGGCAATAGCTAAAGATTATGAACCGCTGCTTCTTGTACCAATCGGGTTCGGAATTCTTATTGGTAATATCCCTTTTCTGGAAAGCGCCAATCTACAAGTGGGTATTTATGAAAAAGGAAGCGTTTTGAATTATCTTTACTTCGGTGTAAGCCAGGGGGTCTATCCACCATTGATTTTCCTTGGCATAGGAGCTATGACAGATTTCTCAACTCTCCTTTCAAATCCACGTTTAATACTCCTCGGCGCAGCAGCTCAGCTCGGAATCTTTGGTGCTTATACAATTGCACTGGCTCTCGGGTATCTTCCCCAGCAAGCCGCTGCTATTGGAATTATCGGCGGAGCTGACGGACCCACAGCAATTTTCCTGTCCTCTAAACTGGCTCCGGATCTGGTAGGTGCTATTGCCGTTTCTGCATACTCTTATATGGCTCTTGTGCCGGTATTACAACCCCCGATAATGAAACTACTTACAACAAAAAAAGAGCGCGTTATAAGGATGAAACCTCCCCGCCAGGTTTCTAAACTTGAAAAAGTACTCTTCCCCATTGTCGGACTGGTGCTAACATGTTTTATCACACCCAGCGCACTTCCGCTTTTAGGTATGCTCTTCTTTGGAAATATTCTGAAAGAAAGCGGTGTTACAAAGCGCCTGGCTGATACCGCTAAAGGTCCGCTTATTGATATAGTTACAATATTAATAGGACTGACTGTTGGTGCTTCAACGCAGGCAACCACATTTCTAACTGCGAAATCTGTCGGTATATTTATGCTTGGTGCATTTTCATTTATGATCGCAACAACGGGAGGAGTTCTGTTCGCAAAAGTTTTGAATCTTTTTCTGAGTGATGAGAATAAAATAAATCCTCTTATTGGAAATGCCGGTGTTTCCGCAGTTCCTGATAGCGCACGTGTCTCCCAGGTAATTGGACTTCAATATGATCCAAAGAACCACCTTTTGATGCACGCAATGGCTCCGAATGTTGCCGGCGTAATCGGAAGCGCGGTCGCTGCCGGTATTTTACTCTCTTTCTTTATGGGTTAATTCGGCATTTATTAATGTGCCGGTGACCTTTCTTTAAAATAAATTTTTTATATGAAAGGATTTTCCAA
Source organism: Melioribacteraceae bacterium (assembly GCA_035362835.1). Classification (NCBI taxonomy): domain Bacteria; kingdom Pseudomonadati; phylum Ignavibacteriota; class Ignavibacteria; order Ignavibacteriales; family Melioribacteraceae; species Melioribacteraceae bacterium. The sequence continues at coordinate 160,499 of DAOSDY010000003.1, read as the reverse complement.
TCTTTGAATCGGAAGTTTAATTAAAATTGCAGAAAATCCAATGACAAGTGAACTCTATTTCTGGTTCGGGTTTATAGCTTTGTTTATTATTGTATTCAGCACCGATATGTATGTAACGGACCATAGAAAGGGTAGGATAAAAGTAAAGACAGCCCTTACTTGGACCAGCGTCTGGATTTTCACTGCATTATTGTTTGGAAGTGCCATTTACTTTTTTTTCCCCGTAGGACATGAAAAGGCTTTCGAGTTTATAACCGGTTACATAATAGAGTATTCACTTTCTGTAGACAACTTATTTGTATTCATACTGATTTTCACAATGATGGGTATTGAAGATTTACATCAACCCAGAATTCTGAAATGGGGTATTATCGGGGCGGTTGTATTCAGAATTCTATTCATAGTTGCGGGAGTTGAACTGATTAAAAGATTCAACTTTATGTTCTACATTCTCGGAGCTGTACTGATATTCACTGCAATTAAAATGTTTCTTTCAAAAGAAGAGAAAATCCATCCGGATCATAATATTTTCGTAAAACTTTCTAAGAAGATTTTAAATGTTAAGACGGATGTTAAAACAGACCATTTTTTTGTAAAACACAATCATCAGATTTTCGCGACTGTAGCCTTCATAACTTTAATTCTTGTTGAATCAACCGATATTGTATTTGCTGTAGATTCAATTCCGGCAGTACTTGCTATCACCCAGGATTCTTTCATTGCAATAACATCCAACCTTTTCGCCATACTCGGATTGCGTTCACTTTTCTTTGCACTGGCAGGAATATTGAATCTATTCCGATATCTTAAGTATGGGATCTCATTTATACTCCTATTCATTGGAGTAAAAATGATAATTTCAGGATGGGTTCATATACCTGTTCAAACATCTCTTATAGTTATACTTGTAACACTTCTGGCATCAATACTCGCATCAGTAATTATTAAGGAAGAAGAGGAAATCGATCATCACGCTTTTCATGAACACCCTCCGAAAGAGATAAAAGACGAACTATTGAAGTAAAAAGTGGGCTCGTTAGAGCCCTTTTTTCAATTTGATTTTTCCTTTTCAATATTCTTTGGAAAAAATTTATCAAGCATTTTAATCAGCAAGTAGAATAATCCCATGAATATAAAAATACCTGCCATACCTTTGCCTGTAATCTGGACGGCATTCCAAAAATTGTTTATTGCTTCCGGGCTTAACATGATTCCTCCTAAACTACTAATGCTAATATTAATCCGCCGGCAATTACAGAACCTATTTGTCCGGCTACGTTTGCGCTTACGGCATGCATTAACAAATAATTAAACTGATCTTCTTCTTGTCCTAAAGTATGAATCACACGCGCGGACATAGGAAAGGCTGATATTCCCGCAGCACCTACCATCGGATTGATTTTCTTTTTTAAAAACAGGTTGAGAAATTTCGCGAATAATACTCCTCCCGCAGTATCAAAAATAAAGGCCACCAGGCCAAGTCCAATTATAATTAAAGTCTGCGGTTGAAGAAATTTATCTGCTGTCATTGTTGCTGCGATTGTCAGACCAAGAAGAATTGTGACAATGCTGGCCAGTTCATTCTGGGCAGCATTCGACAGTTTATTGAGAACACCGCATTCCCTAATCAGATTACCGAACATTAAAAAACCAATTAGAGCCACAGACGAAGGGGCAATTATTCCAGCAATTATTGTAACCGAAATGGGAAATATTATGAGCACCGGCTTGGAGACAGTCTTAGCCTGGCTTTCCATTCTTATCAGCCGCTCTTTTCGCGTTGTAAGGGCTTTTATTACAGGCCTTTGAATTATGGGCACCAATGCCATGTAGGAATAGGCCGCTACTGATATTGGCCCCAATAAATCCTTTGCAAATCTTGATGCTACGTAAATTGAAGTTGGGCCGTCGGCAGCACCGATTATCCCAATGGATGCAGCCTGCTTTAAGCTAAAGCCGAATAAAGTAGCTGCAGACATTGTAAAGAATATTCCAAATTGGGCGGCCGCCCCGAAAAGGAGCAGGTAAGGTTTTTTCAGCAGAGGTGAAAAGTCGATCATTGCGCCTACAGCTACAAAAATCAGAAGCGGAAATATTTCTGTCATAATTCCTGCTTCGAAAAAGATGTTCAAGACACCTTCAACTTTTTCACCGTTAGATACCTGATCGATTGCGGCAGAAAGAGGGATATTTGCAAGGATGGCTCCGAATCCTATCGGCAGAAGAAGGGCCGGTTCATATTCTTTAACAATTGCCAGGTAGATTAAAAGTCCGCCAACCCCAATCATTACTACCTGTTGCCAAGTAATTGAGTATAATCCCACAAAAAGTGCGTCCATTATTTTCTCCGGAATTTCTTAAGGTGGGAATAATACAATTATGATGCCGCAATTGAATTGGCAGAAACTTGTTTTAAGCAATGTTTTGCTGCAAAAGATCCAATGCTTCTTCTAAAAGTGAGAAAAGCTTTTCAGTAATAGTAATATTAAGCTGGCCAATCTTAGGATTTTAATTCATATCCTTCCGATCGTGCAATATATGCCGAGCAGGTTATATCCCCTGTTACGTTTAATACTGTTCTGCACATATCCAGTAATCTGTCGGCACCAAGTATAATCGCAATTCCTTCAACAGGTACATTTACCATTGCCAGTACAATTGCAAGCAGAGGAATTGAACCGGACGGGACTCCCGCGGTTCCTATCGCAGTTAATACACTCATCAACACTACAATCAGCTGAACGCCAAATGAGAGCTCAATACCAAAGACCTGGGCCAGGAATAAAACGGTAACGCCTTCGAACAATGCTGTACCGTTCATATTCATTGTCGCACCCAATGGAAGAACAAATCCTGTTATCTGAGGTGGAATACCTAAATTATTTTGAGATACCGAAATGGTTGTGGGGAGCGTTGCACTGCTTGAACTCGTTGAAAATGCAGTCATCATAACTGTCTGAATTTTTTTAAAGAAGAGGACCGGACTGTAACGTGCAAAGACTTTTATCAAAACAGAGTAAGCAACAACGAGCAGAATGGTTAAACCCGACATTACAGTGAACATATACATTCCGAGAGCAACCAGCAATTCGAATCCGAACCTAGAGGTAACACTGAAAATTAAAGCAGCTACTCCGAAAGGAGCTAACTTCATTGCAATATTTATTATAACAATCGTTACATCACTGATTCCGTCAAGAATTTTAATAAGCGGCTCGGCTTTCTCTTTTTGTATCATTGTTAGCGCTATGCCGATCATAAGCGATACAAAGATCAATGCAAGCATTTCCGGATTCGGTTTGGCAACGGCTGCAATCGGATTCCTCGGAACGATATTAACAAGCGTTTGAATACCGAATTCTGTTTTTTCGGATACTTCTTTTATTTCAGAAGCCTGTTCACTGTATGAAGTAAGTAATTGAGTCTTTGTCTCTCCCTGCAAATAATCCCCCGGCCTGATGCTGTTTACCAGAACCAGACCGATTGTTACGGCCAAAGCAGTAACGAGGAAAAAATAACCCATCGTCTTAAGTCCTATTCGTCCCAGTTTTTTCAAATCGCCAATCTGAGCAACACCTAAAGCCAGACTCGAAAAAACCAGCGGAATTACCATCATAATTAGAAGATTAAGAAATATTTTGCCTAGAGGATCGCTTAAATATGTTTGAACTATTTTTAAAATCGGAGCGTCAGGGTATAAAAAATTAGCTGCTACTCCCGCTGCAGCACCGGTTATTAATCCGATAAATATTTTTGTGTGCCGGCTCATTAATACTCCAAATTAATGCTTTGATTATATTATGAAAGTAATGCTATCTTCTACTGGCTTTTCGTTTTAATTATTAAAATTGTTCAGGCAAATATGGTAAAAAATATTTTCCTACAGAATTAATAAATTTTTTGATCATAATATCATTTAACCGGATATTGCAGCTGGATCAATTTCAAAACTATAATATGAATAAACTACTTATCTTAATTCTTGTCTTCTCCATACAGGTTTTTGCGCAACGGGGATCGGATTACTGCTCTACATCAAAAATTCTTGAGTATGAAAGATTATCCAAAACCAACCGGATTAATTATCCGGGCGATCCGAGATTCGATGCAACCTATTATAAACTCGATCTTTTCATTACAAATAATCCATTATTTCTTTCAGGCCGCGTTACTGTTAAAGGGAAAGCATTAGATCAAAATTTAACTTCAATCTTTCTCGATCTATGGAGCGGATTTTCGGTCTCTTCTGTAATTTCAAACGGTAAGAATCTACCATTTAACTTTTCTCCAGGAAACAAGTTAAATATAACTTTTAACAGGAGTTACTCTCCATCCGAAGAATTTACACTGGAAATTAATTACTCGGGTCGGCCGAACAGCAGCGGAGGAATTGGCGGGAGCTTCGTCTCAGCTAATACACCTTACGGCCGGCCGGTCATCTGGACTTTATCTCAGCCGTACGGTTCAAGAGACTGGTGGCCCTCGAAAGACACTCCTGCCGACAAGGCCGATTCATCCGATGTATGGATAACAGCTGATCCGCAATTTGTATCTGTTTCGAACGGACTTCTTACAGGCATTATAAACCATCCTGACGGAACCAGAACATACAAATGGAAAAATCATTATCCGATTGCAAATTATCTGATCTCAATTGCGATGAGCGATTATTACCTTTACGAAACCCTATTTGAATACGAACCCGGCAAATTAATGCCGGTAAATCACTACGTTTATCCGGAAGTATTCACTTCGCAGAAAGTAAACCTCGACCGTACAATTGATATGCTCAGGATTTTTTCCGAGAAGTTCGGACCGTACCCTTATCCAATGGAGAAATACGGTCACGCGCAATGCGGTTTCGGCGGAGGGATGGAACACCAGACAATCGCTTCAATGGGCGGATTCAGCGAAGCTCTGGTAGTTCACGAGCTGGCTCATCAGTGGTTCGGCGACAAAGTTACCTGCCGGGACTGGGCAAACATATGGTTGAATGAGGGATTTGCGACATATTCCGAAAGCATCTATTTCGAAGAGAAGTACGGAAAAACTTCGTTTATGAACGATGTTATCGCAATTATGAATCATGCAAAAACCGCTACTGGAACTATTTACGTCCAGAACACAGAAAGTGTAAGCCAGATTTTCAACAGCGCCCGTTCATACAGCAAAGGAGGTGTCGTACTTCATATGCTAAGAGGAGTTGTTGGAGACGATAACTTTTTCAGAATACTCAGGGAATATTTGACCGAGCCGGGATTATCCTATGGAACTGCGACAACTGAGGACTTTCAAAGAATAGCTGAACGTGTTTCAGGGACCGATCTCGATTACTTTTTCCAGCAGTGGATTTACGGTGAAAACTATCCTAAATATAAATTCAGCTGGGGTTACGAACAGCTCGCGGGAAATAATTATAACCTGATCATAAGGGTCGAACAACCATTAACAAATACTAATCCTCAATTTTTCAAAATGCCTGTTCAGATAAAGTATTCAACCTCTACCGAAACAAATACAATCACACTTTTCAATGATATGAAAGTTCAGACATGGAGTATTCCGGTAAACGGAAAACCGCTTTCGGCTCTGTTTGATCCTGACACCTGGATTTTAAAAGATTTACTTGAAACCAACGGTATTGTAATTGTACCTACCCGATTTGAATTATTTCAGAATTACCCTAATCCTTTCAATAACGGAACAAATATCAGGTATTCAATAACCAGCAGGCAGCATGTAAGACTTGCCGTGTACGACCTGCTTGGAAGAGAAATTGCTTCACTTGTAGATGAGCAGCAGGGTCCCGGTGCCTATTCCGTTTCATTTACAATAAGCAATTTGGCCGGCAACGGATTCGGTATTCAATTATCGAGCGGGATTTACTATTACAGAATTACGGCTGGCGGATTCAATGAAACGAAAAAAATGATCTATTTAAAATGAGATTAATGCTGAAAATATTTTACCTATCAAATAATTTCCAATCATTTCGATAATTGATTAACTTGTTGCTCAAAAAATGACCTATCTATGACAAAATTATCATTGAGCAGATCAGTTTTTACTTTGCTTTTTTTTATTTCTTTTTCATACAACATCACAGGTGAAAAATTGTTTGTAACCGAAAGAAAGACGATTGCTGAGCAGCCAGATACATCTGAGTTTGTTAAACGTTATAATGAACTGGACAGATTTTATTCCGATAAAAAACTAGGTTCTTTTTTTGAAGACGGAACAACCTTCTTTCGATTGTTTGCGCCGTCTGCCGTAAGTGTACGACTTTGTACTTTTACGCATCCCGATTCACGTAAGTGTAAAGAGTATTTTATGTCGAAGGATGAAAACGGCGTTTGGGAAGCTCGGATTGAAGGCGAACAATACGGACTTTTTTACGGCTTTAAAGTTTATCATAAAGGGGAGGATTTAAGCAACTCGAATAAACCGATCTGTGTCGATCCCTACTCAAAAGCTGTCGCTACTAAAACATCCTACCTTAATCCGCGCCGTTCGATAGTAGTAAAGGATTCTCCTTTCGACTGGGAGGGAACGGATCGCCTTAATTATGATTGGCGGGATTTGATAATTTATGAAATGCACGTAAGGGATATGACCGCTCACAAATCTTCCGGAGCAAAAAAACCGGGTACTTACAGAGGGTTGATTGAAAAAGGTAATAATGGCGGAATCGATTATATAAAAGCACTCGGAATTAATGCTGTTGAGATCCTGCCCGCTCAGGAATTCGGATACTGTGAAATACCTTTCAGAGATTCTCTCGACGGAAAGTTTAATACCTGGAATCCGTATGAAAGAAACCACTGGGGCTATATGACTGGCGCTTTCTTTGCACCCGCTTCCTATTACAGTCAGCAATGGAAAAATTTTAAATGGAATGATTGGATCGGAAAAGACGGCCGGCAGATAAATGATTTTAAAGAGATGGTAAAATCGTTTCATAAAGATGGGATCGCTGTTATTATGGATGTGGTTTACAACCATCTTTCCGAATATGAAATCGGGAACCTTAAACAGATTGATAAGGAATATTATTTCCGTCTTGATAATAAAGGGAATTACATTGCAAACAGCTGGTGCGGAAACGACCTAAAAACTGAACGGCCGATGGTTAGACGCCTTATTGTCGAAAGTTTGGTCCACTGGATGAAGGAATATAAGGTTGACGGTTTCCGGTTCGATCTTAGCACTCTGATCGATTGGAAAACAGTTGAAGAGATCCGAAATGAAACGATGAAGATAAATCCCAATGTAATTCTGATAGGAGAAGCCTGGGGCGGCGGAGGTTACTCTCCGGACGGATTCTCTAAAAAAGGTTACGCGGCGTGGAACGATCAGATAAGAAACGGCATCAAAGGAGAAAATCCGCACGACGGTCTCGGATGGATATTCGGTGAGTGGTACGGAAATAACTCTATTAAACGGATAAAAAGCTATGTCAATGCTACACTCGTTAGAGATTCTTTAGGATTGTTTCAGAAGAAGGAACATTCTGTTAATTACCTGGAATCGCATGACGGTTATACACTTGGTGATTTTATAAGATTAGGTACAAAGGAAGTAGATAATGACCAGAAGATAAAGGATATCGAAAGTCACGTTAAGCTTTCGGAAAGGCAGATGAAGCTTAACAAGCTCGCTGCTCTCTTTCTGCTTACATCTCAGGGAATAACAATGATTCATGCCGGTCAGGAATTCGCAAGATCTAAAGTTATTCAGGACAACAGAAAAATTATTGATCCGGAGAAAGGAAGAATCGACCACAACTCTTACAACAAGGATAATGAAACAAATTATATAAACTATAAACATGCTGAGATCAATTCGGAGCTTCTTAATTATTATAAAGGATTGATCCGGCTGAGAAAACAGTATACAGCGTTCCGGCATGCGGAATATGAAGAGATCGGATTCCTAGAACATCCGGCCAGCAAATTCGGACTTGCTTTTTCGGTCCATTCGGGCGATGAAAAATTTATTGTCCTTTTTAATTGCGATAAGAATTTGATGCTCGATTTTCCTCTACCGGAAGGTAACTGGGAAGTCCTGGTTAATGAAGAGAAGGCGGGTGTTGAAACTATCTCTATTGCCGAAAGAATTTATAATCTGAAGCCCGGTACAGGTGCGGTTTTAAAAAGGATTAAGAAGTAGGCCTTTTAACTGTATATCGCTTTTTTAAGGGCAAGTTGAATTGCGTTTTTAAAATCGCTGAGATTTACCGGTTTCTGGAAAATATACTCAATTCCAAGTTCTCTATACTCACCTTTAATTGTATCGTCTAGATCGCTTGAAAGAACAATTACCGGCGGTTTATATCTCAGGTCTGTTATATTCAACTGTTTTGCAAGGTCGTAACCGCTCATCACAGGCATTTTATGATCGGTTATTACAAGAACCGGTGCGTTCTGTTTGATAATTTCGAGAGCTGTTTTTCCGTTATCGGCTTCTATAATGCTGTATTGCGGAATTAAATTCCTGATCAGTTTTGAATAGAGGAGCCGGTCGGTCTTTATATCGTCTACAAGAAGAATATTTGTTGAAGCTATAGGAATTGTAAAATAGAATCTTGAACCTTTCCCGACAGAACTTTCCACCCAGATATCGCCCCCATGTTTTCTAACAATATCCCCTACTAACGAAAGTCCGAGGCCGCTGCCCTTTTCGCCTGCTGTACCCGGAGTTGTGAACTTGGAATCAACTTTAAATAGTTTAGAAACATTTTCCTCATTCATTCCAACGCCATCATCTTCCACGTGAAACTGAACCTGATGTTTTTCTATATCAACGGAAGCATCAACACTGATATTACCTCTATTGTTGGTGAATTTGACTGCATTGGAAATCAGATTATTGAATACCTGAAGAAGAAGATCTTCGTCGGCATGTATAAAAAAATCCCGATCCAGTTTTGATACAATGTTAATTTTCTTCTGCAGCGCAACACCGGCCATTATCTGAATCGCTTTATCAATAACGGATTTTGCATTAACTCTCTGCGGCTCAAATTTAATTTTTCCTGTCTGAAGCCTGGTATAATCCAGAAGCGAATTAACGAGCCCGAGCATATTTTTTGCAGATTCCTGAATATAGACCACATACTGTTTTCTTTTTTCATCGTTAAGGTCGGGATCGTCGGAAAGTAGAAAATCGGTAAATCCAAGTATAGAACTGAAAGGGGTTCTCAGGTCGTGCGAGATAATGGAAATAAACCGGTCTTTGGCTTCGTTAAGTTCCTTTAATTCTGCAGCGGATTTTTTAAGTTCCTCCTCTGCCCGTTTAGAGAGTGAAATATCGCTTATAATACCGAACATCATCCGGATCTCACCGTATGAGTCGCGTTTAACAGAAACTTTATTTTCGATCCAGTTAATATTGCCGAGCGCATCTATTATCCGGTATTCAAACACCTGAAAATTTTTCGATCTGTCGGTGTAGAATTTATCGTATTCCGAAAGTACTTCTTCAACATCATCCGGATGGATTATATTCTTCCACAGATCCTGGTCGCTTATAAAAGCATCGGGAGTATACCCGGTAATCTGACGAATAGCCGGTGTATAAAAAACCGATTTAAGTTCACCGTCGATTCTTTCTGCCGTAAAGAAACTCTCCTTAATATTCTCCGAAATACTCCGGTATCTTTCCTCGGAAATCTGAAGAGCTTCCTGAGCCTTTTTCTCTTCAGTAATATCCCTTATAACCCATACAACAAATTTTTCTTCATTGGTTCTGTAAGTTGAAACTGAATTCTCAAGTTCAAGGACTGTACCATTCCTCCGCCTCCCTTTGAAATCATATCGGGCAGGCAGGTCATCTCCTTCATCTGAACTGACCAGATATTTTTCTACTTTCTGTTTATCGATTTCAAAAACAAAGTCAATAGGATCCTGACCAATAATTTCGCTTGCGCTTCTGTATCCAAACATTCCGACGAAAGAATCATTTACAAGCACAAACCGTTTCCTGCTTATCAATGCGATTCCATCGTGCGAAGCCTCAAAGATAGATCTTATAAGCAGCAGATCTTTTTCAGATTCTTTCTTAAGCGTAATATCGGTAAGTATAACGGTGTAATAGAGAGGAACGCCTTCCTGATCATTTGCGGAGGAAAAACTGGCCAGCACATAAATCCTCTGACCTTTTTTATTAATAAGAGGTAATTCAACCGACTGCGAGCTGAATGAAGCAAGTTCATTAATAAAGAAAGGATTTTCCGTCATATAAAGTGAATCGACCAATTCACCGAAATTCATTTTCGTAATTTCATCCGCACTATATTCGAACGTATCGAGAAAGAAAGGATTGGCATAGGTTATTCTTCCGTCCAGGTCCAGTATACAGATGAATTCGTGGGAGTTAATTACAATATTTCTGAACTTCTCTTCCGAGCTTCTAAGTTCTTTTTCAATTCTGATCCTACCGGAAATATTCGAACAGAGCATAAAAAAGGATTCTTCGGAATCTTCGTCTATTACACCGATCTTGACCGAAAAATATTCCGCCACACTTTCATCTTCCCCTATTCTGAACTCACCCTCCCAGAATTTTTCTTCAGTCAACTGTTTCATCATCTGCTGAAAATAGAGCTGATCGATCTGCTGAAAAATTTTCCCGATGAATTTTCCGTACACTTCGCTTCTTGTAAGGCCGAATAAGCTTGCAGAGGATTCGTTCCAGAAAATTATTTTTCCCTCTTTATCGAAACCGATTACACCATCGAGAACTCCCGCAACAATCTGCTGATATCTTTTAAGCTCTTTAATCTCTTCATTATTAATCGTGATATTTGTCTTTTCACCCTGAATCTCTTTAACAAGGACAATAACCAGACCTACATTCGAATCATTCTCGGCAACCGGAATAAGAGTAATACTTGCCCGATGTTCAGAGCTGTTTTTTATGAAAGGTATCTCCGTCCAGACAGTTTTGCTGCTTAAAAGCACCGATTCAAGCTGCTTTTTAAATAAAATACCCGACAATTTCTGCGGACGTTTATTATTTCTCAAATCCGGTTCAAACAGGAACGAGAAATCGTCGTATCCGGTAGGAGAGCTTAATTTGATATTCCCTTCTTTATCAACAAAAAAGAAACAGTCGCTTACCAGGTAAAGAAAGTTCTGAAAATTAGGAGAGTAAATAAGAGCAGCTTCCTCTGCGGCAGTATTAATCTTAACATCCTCAATTATAATTACACCGCCGCTGAATTTATTCTCGATCAGAATGGGAACACATTTTACAATAATGGAAATTTTATTACCGGAAAGAGTTGTAGATGTGGCCAGAACTTTCTCGAATGCAATTCCATCTTTTAATTCATTCAGGTCTTTCCTCAGATCGCTTACTTCAAAGATTCTGTACTCGTAGATACTTTTACCTATTAATTCAGATGGATTTGCGCTGACAACACCGCTGAAATGGAAAAAATTTTTATTTACAAATTTCACAATGAAGTCGTCGTTGAAAATGAGCATTCCGATCGGGGCGGTTTCCAGAATATTACGATAGGAAATATCAGGTCGGGATAAGTCAAATGTTTTGTCCAAGGATGAAGTCATATTTCCTATTTCCGGTAGAAATTCGGATTCAATTTATGAAAATGAGTGTTGAAAATATAGTCCGCTGAGGGTAAATCAAATTAAGATTTACAATTGATTGTATATTTTCTGAAGGATTTTGTCTGAGGCACCGGTGTTCTCTTTTACATAGTAGGAACAGATTTTCCCTCTTTCACTCCGGAAATTCTGATCGGTAAATAGTCTTCTTATAATCCGGTATGCCTCTTTTTTATTACGGATTACGAAAGCTCCCCCGATAGAAACAAGCAGATTGGCCTCCCTGCTGTTTTCAATTTTAGGACCGAATATGACCGGAATACCGTATACAGCCGGTTCAAGCACATTATGAATTCCCTGTTTGAAACTTCCGCCAACATAAGCAGCGTGGGCGTAAGTATAGAGAGTAAGCAGTATTCCGATTGAATCAACAATTATTACTCTCTCATTTTTGTAATTGTTAAGGTAAGAAAATCTGATGGTGCTGAAATGTTTATAAAAAGTATGTTCGATCCGCTCCAGATGCTGAACTGTCGGTTCGTGCGGTACAATTATGGGCATTAAGTCCGGATCATATTCCATTGCTTTCATAAGTGCGGGTAGAACGATCTCTTCGTCACTTTCCCATGTGCTTCCCAGTACAAAAATTTTTTTCCCTTTAAAGAAATCCTCTTTGAACAATTTCTTCTCTTTAGCATCAAGACTCTTTTGATAGACCCGGTCGAAGCGTGTATCGCCAACAACTTCAATACGGCTATCTGGAATCCCGAATTCACGGAAGTTCTTAGCATCATCCTCGGAAACCGTGAGGACTCTTGAAATATTTGAAAAAAGTGATCTATGGAAATCAATTGCAAGCGGGAGTTTTCTTTTTGAACGGCTGCGCATTGTTGCGTCTACAATAAAATACGGAATCCTCTTCCGGTCGAGCTGCCAGACCATATTAGGCCAGAAATCGTATCTCATGAATACTGCCAGATGAGGCCTTACAAGGTTTAAAAATCTCTCGGTCAGTATTGGAGTATCGATCGGTATATATGAAATTATATCGGCATACGGATATTTGAGAGAATTACGGTATCCGGAAGGAGAGAAGAAAGTGATGATAATATTAAACTTCTTCTCGCTTTTTATTTTTTCTATGATTGGTTTTGCCTGTTCAAATTCCCCCATCGAGGCCGAATGAAACCAGATCATTTTTTTCTTACGGTCAATTCCGGTTAGATCAATTATAAGATTCTCAAATAGTTTTCTACGGTCTCTTATTCCTGTCCTTACTTTCTGATTGAACAGCGAAATAAAAAAAATGACCACTTTTGCGATCGGAATAATTATAAGATTGTAGAGCAAATACCAGGTGTTTTTCATAGGCCGGACAAAAATTTAGTAACATTTTCAGTAACAAATCCGGGAGTAATTTCTCTCATACATTTGAAATGTCCTTCCGGACATCTGCTTCTCCCAATATGACTGCATGGTCTGCAAGATAACGAATTATTCTCTAAGATTAAATTTGGCACTCCGTAGGGAATAAATCCGAACTCTTTAACGGAGGATCCGAAAATAGAAACTACCGGAATTCCGGAAGCCGCTGCGGTATGCATAAGACCCGAATCGTTGCATATAATTAATTTACAGTTCTTCATATCGGCTGCGGTTTGAAACAGGTTGTTATCATTAGAAAGATTCAGCGAGCCGCCGATACCGGAAGAGATCGATTCGCAAATTGTTTTATCATCTTTACCGCCGAATATTAAAATCTGGTATCCTAGTCCGGATAAACTGTTTCCCAATTCAACAAAATATTCGGGCGGCCATCTTTTTGTGAAATGTTTGGAGCCCGGACACAACCCGATATATTTTTTTGAAGAATCCAAAGTTGACTGAACTTTCAAAGGGACAAAAAACTCCAGACCTTTACCATCAAGTTTCAATTCGGGAAGCGATTCGGCATACCTGTGGGTAATCGGTTTAATATCCCTGAAACGGTTGATCTTGAATTTAACAAGCAGGTACTTTTGCAAAGTAGGCTTACTGAATGGATAAGTCTTAGCATTAATTGAACGGCAGATTAAACGTGTTCTAATATTATTTTGTAGATCAAGAAGAAAATCATACCTGTTTTCTTTGAGAATTTTCATTAAGAATTTGGTTTTATCAGATCTTGAGATCGCGTATACGACGTTTATATTCGGATTGAACTTTACAGCATCAGCATACTCCGATCTTACAAGGAAGTCGACCTTTACACCGCTAAACTGATTTTTCAGAGCCCTTATCAGAGGCGAGGAAAGCAGAACATCGCCAAGTGAGCTAAGGCGGATTATAAGAATTCGATTGGGGTTTTTTCCATTCAAGCCGGTAAATCCATTATTTCCCTGCAAATCTAACCAAATATTAAAAGGCCTTCCACTCCAATCAGTTGTCTTGAACAAAATTCTTGGCTATTTTTAGACCAGTCGATTTTAAAGGTAGGTATAATGACCACATTAGCAGCCCCATTAACAAAAGCTTTTCCCGATAATTCTCTGGAAAAGAAGGCATATGGAATAGCCGAGAGCTTTAAGGAGAATCTTCCATTAATGAACGACCGTAACCGGCTCGGCTTCAATTTATATAGATTTCTAAAAGGTGAAGGCGACTCTCCAGAAGTAATTGTCCGCTCGGCAAAATTTACACTTAACGGAATTACCAAGGAAGAACTGGCCGCTCGTTTGAATGAAGAGATTGCTAAACTCAAGAGTGAACTGAAAAATTAGAAGTGCGAACTCTTAGAAAAAGATCTTCGCACTTTTTCGTTTAATCGCCTGCTTCCCTAAGAAATTTTTCAACCAGAAGTACATCTTCTTCACTTCCGATAAAGATCGGAATCCGTTCATGAAGCGATTCAGGTACTTGTTCCAATATCCTTTTCCTGCCGTCGGTTGCACGTCCCCCTGCTGCTTCTACAATAAATGCCATAGGATTACATTCGTAAGCAAGTCTGAGTTTTCCTTTAGCATTTCTGGTATCACCCGGATACATGAAAATTCCGCCGTACAATAATGTTCTGTGGACGTCCGCCACCATTGAGCCTATGTAACGTGCCTGGTAAGGTTTACCGTTGAATTTATTGGCCTGTAAATATTTTATATAATCCTTCAAACCTTTCTGCCACGAAAAATAATTGCCTTCGTTTATACTGTAGATTCTTCCATGTTTTGGGATTTTTATATCATCGTGTGAAAGAAGAAATTCTCCGAATGCAGGATCAAGTGTAAATCCGTAAACACCGTGCCCGGCGGTATAAACGAATACTGTACTGGATCCGTAAAGGATATAACCCGCAACTTCCTGCTTATAACCGGGCTGAAGGCAGTCTTCGAGTGTACCTGGCCCGTCTCCTGGAGTAATTCTTTTGTAAATTGAAAAGATAGTACCGATGCTTACATTGGCATCGATATTCGAAGATCCGTCGAGTGGATCGAAGAGAAGGACGTATTTGCCGATCTTCTGGTGAGGGGGAAGATGTATAATATCCTCATCTTCTTCGGAGGCCATAACACAGAAATGTCCGCCGTGATCCATTGCTTTAAGAAGTGTTTCGTGAGCAAATATATCGAGTTTTTTTACCTCGTCGCCGGAAATATTATTTTCACCTGTAAAGCCGAGTATATCGGCAAGGCCGGCTTTATTAACCTCCATAGAAATAACTTTAGCAGCTAGACTAAGCTGCAGCAGAATCGCAGAGAGTTCTCCGGTTGCCTCCGGGTGTAATTTTTCGCCTTCAAGAATGTGACGCGGAAGCGTCATAAATCTCTTTTTTGCCATGAAGTGTGCCTCCACTAAGCAGTTTTTGTTATTTCCTGATCTTTATATTGCAGTTCGTACAGACGATAATAGATTCCTCTCTTAGCAAGCAATTCCTGATGTGTACCGGTTTCTTTTAATTCACCCTTATGCATAACAAGAATTTTATCCGCATTCTGAATTGTTGAGAGACGATGAGCAATTACAATAGATGTTCTACCGATCAGAAGTTTTTCAATTGCATTCTGAATCAACTGTTCGGTTTCTGTATCAACACTCGAAGTCGCTTCATCCAAAATAAGAATTTGCGGATTATAAGCAAGCGCTCGGGCAAACGATATTAACTGCTTCTGACCAACGCTTAGCGTGGCTCCTTTTTCTTTCATCTCTTCTTCATAATTATTCGGCAGCTTGGAAATGAATTTATCTGCTCCAACAGTTTTTGCCGATTCAATAATTTTTTCGTCCGGAATCTCCGGGTTACCGAGGCTGATATTCGACTTAATAGTTCCGCTGAATAGAAAAACATCCTGCAGTACCATGGAAATATACTTACGGAGGTCTTTCTTATTCAGGTTTCTTATATCGATTCCGTCGAGCGTGATGGTTCCCTTTTCAATATCATAAAATCGGGTTAGGATATTTACTATACTTGTCTTTCCAGCACCGGTAGCTCCAACTATTGCAACAGTTTCTCCCGGATTAATTTTAAATGATAGATTCCTTAAAACATACTCATCCGGATTATAAGCGAACCAGACATTTTTAAATTCAATTTCCCCTCTGATTTTCTGAAGCAGAACAGGTGTGTCGGGATTTTTTATAATAGTTTTGTCATCCAGCAGTTTGAAAATTCTTTCGGACGCGGCCATTGCCCTTTGAAGGATATCATACTTTTCGGAAAGGTCGCGTACAGGCCGCCAGAACATTTCTATATACTGAATAAAAGCCGTCAGTATACCGAAAGTAAGAACACCCTGAATTATTTCGCCGCTTGCAAACCAGATTACCAGTGAGATTGAGACAGCACTTAGCAATTCAACAAACGGGAAAAAGATGGCATAATAAAAAACAGATTTAATATTGGCTTTTTTGAAATCGTTATTGATCGATTCAAAATTTTCCAGTTCCTGCTTTTCCTTAGCGAACATCTGTACTACGTTCATGCCCGTTACATGTTCCTGCATATATGAATTAAGCCGGGCAAGATGAGTTCTGACATTCCTGTATTCCTCCCTTACCTTCTTTCTGAAAAGAAAAGTCGCGTAAAACAGGAAAGGAATTACAGCGAGTGTTATTAGAGTAAGCTGCCAGGACATACTGAACATAAAGATGAAAATGAACACAATCATGAACACGTCGCTGAAAACCGTTACCACACCGGAGGAGAACATTTCATTCAATGCGTCTACATCGTTGGTAACACGGGTAACAGTTCTGCCGATAGGAGTTTTATCGAAATATTTTAATGCTAGTCTCTGAACGTGTGAAAAGAGCTGAACCCGTATATCATAAATAATCTTCTGACCCATTAATTCGGTAAAATAGGTAAGGAAGTATTGAACGACTGCCTGAATGACAAGTGATAGAAATAAAATGCCTACGATAAGAAGAAGACCGTTGTAGTCTTTATTGAGTATATAGTCGTCAATTGCTACCTTACTAAGGTAAGGACGGAGGGGACCAAGCGCCGCAACAAGTATATTGAAAATTATTGCTGCAATTACATAGTGCTTATACGGCTTAATATAAACAAGGAGCCGCTTCATAAGCTTAGAGTCGTATGCTTTACCTAATATTTCGTCTTCGCGTTGTTCTGCCATAGTTATTCCATAACCGAAAGTTCTTCTTCGAGTAATTGCCTTCTGTGAAGATCGGCATAGATCCCTTTAAGCGCTACGAGTTCTTCATGTGTTCCCTCTTCTGCTATTTTACCGTTGTGAAGAACGAGTATTTTATCCGAGTCTTTAACGGTAGAGATTCTATGACTGATAATGATGCTGGTTCTGTTTTTCATAAATACTTTCAGTCTTTTAAGTATCTCCTCCTCAGTATTCGTATCAACGGCGGAGAGGGAGTCGTCGAGTATCAGAATTTTAGGATCGATTGCAAGCGCACGTGCAAGGGAAGATCTTTGCTTCTGTCCTCCTGAAAGAGTAATTCCGCGTTCACCAAGAATTGTTTCGAATCCTTTCGGGAAATTCTCCACATCCTTGGACAACTGAGCAATTTCTGAAGCGATCCGGATTCTTTCCGGATCGGATTTATCGAGTCCGTAAACAACATTATTTCCGAGAGTATCCGAAAAAAGGAAATTCTCCTGGGGAACCATTCCGATTCTTCTTCTAATCGTTTCCAGAGGTATTCTTTTAATATCTATTCCGTCGATAAATATTTCCCCGTCTGTAGCATCATAGAATCGCGGAATCAGATTTACAAGAGAAGTCTTTCCGGTACCCGTCTGGCCGATAAAAGCAACAGTGCGGCCCTGTTCAATTTTGAAACTGATACCATCGAGAACCAGGGGAAGATTGCCGCCATACCTGAAGGAAACATTTTTAAACTCGATTTCCCCTTTTATATCGGCTATGGCATTATCTGTTTTGGGAGAATCGTCAATTTCATAAGGTTCATTAAAAATTTTCATTAGGCGCTTCATACTGGCCTCGGCCTGCTGAATCATAGTTGCAACCCAACCGAAAGAGATCATAGGCCAGATAAGCATTCCGAGGTAGGCATAAAAAGCAACCAGCTCGCCGATTGTAAAATTACCTTCTATCATTTGTGAGCCGCCTGCCCACAAAACAATTATGAACGAAAGTCCTGCAATGATTGAGAAGACAGGGATAAACATTGCCTGCAGCTTCACGAGATCCATCTTACGGTTCAGATATTCATCGCTTTCTTTCTTATAATTATCAATTTCATATTCCTCCCGGATATATGATTTGACAACCCTTATTCCAGAAAAATTCTCCTGGGCGCGCGCCGTCAGATCGGCAAATTTCTCCTGAATCCTGGTATACTTTGCATGGACACGGCTCATAACAAGATAAACAACAAGGGACATGAAAGGAGATGGAAGCAGCGCATAGAGAGTTAGGAGCGGATTCATCGAAACCATTATTATAAATACGAGCAGAAATTTTGTACCGTTATCGATTGTATACATCACCGACGGCCCGACAAAACTTCTAACCGCATTAATATCGTTAGTAGCATGGGACATAATATTGCCGGTGGAATTATTCTGATAGAATCTTAACGGAAGTTTTTGAAGGTGACCCCAGAAATCGTAACGGAGGTCGTTCGCTATTTTCCAGGAAGTTACGATTATGGTTTGACGTATCAGAAATCTGAAAATTCCGGCAATAAGAGATGTGATTACTATCAGAATTACAAATTTCAGGACAGAGCCGTCGTCTACTCCTGAATCGATTACATTAATTCCCTGCTTAACCAGCTGAGGAATGTAGACCTGTCCAAAATTTGAGAAGAGGATAAAAACTATCCCGAGCATAAAAGACTTTTTGTAACGGACAAAATATTTTTTGAGGTGAAATAAATTTCTGAACAAGACGAAATAGAGTCCTTTCTTTTAATTCCGCCGATTCGTTGAAAGTATTATAGGTATTTCTAAATACCCTGACCGGGAAATACCGCACAGCTTTTTAAGAACTGATCTGAATGAGAATCAACCGATAATTTCGAAACCTGTATATTTCTGTAGAACTTTTGGAACGATCACTTTACCTTCCGGAGTTTGATTATTCTCCAGCAGAGAAACCATCAACCTGCTTGTTGCAAGACCCGATCCGTTAAGAGTATGAATAAATTCCGGTTTTTTTGTTTCCTCTCTTCTAAACCGGATGTTCGCTCTTCGTGCCTGAAATGCTTCGAAGTTGCTGCATGAAGAAGCTTCAAGCCATTTGTTCTCGGCAGGAGACCACGTCTCAATGTCGTAACATTTAGCCGCAGAAAAGCTCAGGTCGCCTGTGCACAACATAAGAATTCTGTACGGTACATTCAGCGCTTTGAGAATATCCTCTGCATCATTTACCATCGATTCGAGTTCATCATAAGAGTTTTCCGGTTTTGCAAATTTAACCATCTCTACTTTATTAAACTGATGCACGCGTAAAAATCCTTTCGATTCCTTTCCGTAGGATCCAGCTTCCCTACGGAAACATGGAGAATAGCCGACATATTTAACGGGCAGTTCCTTTTCAGTAAGAATTTCATCCCGGTGAATATTTGTAATCGGGACTTCAGCGGTGGGGATCGGATATAATCCGTCCTTCTCTATGAAGTACATATCCTCTTCCATTTTAGGAATCTGGCCGGTTCCTTTCATCGATTCCCTGTTAACAAGTACAGGAGGAAAAATCTCGCTGTATCCGTGATGATGGAGATGATAATCGAGCATAAAATTGATAAGCGCACGTTCAAGTGTAGCTCCTTTACCTGTGTAAAGCGGAAATCCGGATCCGCTAATTTTAGTGCCCCTTTCAAAATCGAGGAGCTGTAATTTTTTCCCGAGTTCAACATGGTCAAGAACTTTAAAATCATTTTTGAATGAAAAACCTTCAGGAAGCCATTGACGCACTTCCACGTTATCTTCGGCAGATTTGCCAACGGGTACTGAGGAATGAGCCAGATTAGGAGTATTTCGGAGAATATCATCAATCTCATTTTCAATATCGCGTAATTGGGTGTCGAGCAGTGCAATCTCATCGCCAACCAATTTCATTTCTGCAAAAATTTCAGATGTGTCTTTTCCTTCTTTTTTAAATTTTGGTATCTGTGCGGAGACCTGATTCTTTTTTGCTTTAAGATCCTCCGTCCTGGCAATCAGCGATCTTCTCTGCTCGTCGAGTTTAATTATTTCACTAACAATATCCCTGGCATTTTTATTTGCCAGACCCTGCCGTACAAGATCCGGATTTTCACGAATAAATTTTACATCAAGCATATTTTCCTCTTTGATTTACCAGCTCTACCCTGTTTCTCTGCCCAACCTTGTAAAATTGATAAAACGCGGATGACGCAAATTAAAAGGATTCAAACGGATTTTATTTTATTACAATGTTATAAATTTTATTAGGTACGAATATTTCCTTGATTATTTCCTTATCCTGAATATACTTCAGAATCCTCTCGTCGTTTTTAGCTATCGCAGAAACTGTTTCCTTACTGGAATTATTTGCAGCTTCAATCGTAGCTCTTAGCTTTCCGTTCACCTGGACAGCAATATTGACTTTGTCCTCTACAAGTGCCGATTTATCCAGATCAAACCAGACAGGGGCTTCAAAGAGCGATTTCGAATTACCGAGCAGTTTCCAGCATTCCTCCCCGAGATGAGGCGCAAGAGGTGCTATGAGAACAGCAAAGCGTTCGAGAGCAAAAGTTTTAAGATCGTTCCTGCATTCATCCAACGATTTTAATTCATTAATAAGTTCCATCAGAGCCGCAACGGCGGTATTAAATCTGAAATGTTCAACCTCTATTTCAACCTTTTCCATAGTCTGGTTTACTTTTCTGTAGATGGTTTTTTCAATTTCGCTGAGCTGCGCAAGTTCGTATTTCTTTGCAGAAGGATGAACGACGGAAAAATTCTGATGCGAACTGAAGAGCGAATAAGTTCTCTGCACAAACCTGTCAACTCCAACAATACCTTTATCGCTCCAGTCGCCGCCGAGCTCATAAGGGCCCATAAACATCATATACATTCTGAAAACATCCGCCCCGTATTCATCAACAAACTGATTGGGATCCACAACGTTCCCTTTCGACTTCGACATTTTAGCGCCAAGATTTGTAATAGTGCCCTGATGAATCAGTTTCTGAAAAGGCTCGTCGCTGTTAACCAGTCCGATATCGCGCAGGAATTTATGGATGAATCGGGCGTACAAGAGGTGCATAACGGCATGCTCGGCACCGCCGACGTATGTATCCACCGGAGTCCATGCTTTACCCAATTCTGGATCAAACATTCCCTTATCATATTTCGGGTTAAGATAGCGGAGGTAATACCAGGATGAATCTACAAACGTATCCATTGTATCGACATCCCGTTTAGCAGGAGATCCGCAGACCGGGCAATTAGTAGTAACAAATTCTGAATTGCTAGCGAGCGGCGATCCGCCATCAGGTTTAAAGTTTACATCGTATGGAAGTACAACCGGAAGCTGATCTTCCGGCACAGGAACCTGTCCGCATTTATCACAATGAATTATTGGAATCGGTGTACCCCAGTATCGCTGACGGGATATAAGCCAGTCGCGTAAACGGTAATTTACAGTATGCTTTCCAATTCCTTTGTCTTCAAGCCACTCAATAATTTTTTTCTTTGCGTCTTCAACATAAAGACCATTCAGAAAATCGCTGTTAATCGCAGGTCCGTCTCCGGTAAATGCTTTCCCTTCAAATCCTTCTGATGGTTCAACAGTTCTTATAATAGGCAGATCAAATTTCTCGGCAAATTCCCAGTCCCTTTCATCCTGTCCCGGAACAGCCATGATAGCTCCGGTACCATAAGTCATTAGAACATAGTCTGCAATCCAGATCGGAATATTTTTATTCGTTACCGGGTTAACGGCATAGGCACCTGTAAACACTCCGGTTTTTTCTTTTACGGTTGACGTCCGGTCGATTTCGGTCATTGATTTAATTGAATCGCGGTATTCTTCAACTTTCAGTTTATTCTCCGAAGTAGTTAATGCATCAACAAGAGGATGCTCTGGCGCAAGGACCATATATGTTGCACCGAACAGAGTATCGGGGCGAGTAGTAAAAATTTTTATTTTCTCGTCGGAACCTGAAATGGAAAAATCGACTTCCGCGCCGATGCTTTTTCCGATCCAGTTTAATTGCATTGTTTTAGTTTTTTCAGGCCAGTCGATTTTATTCAATCCATCAAGAAGTTCTTCGGCATAATCTGTAATCTTGAAGAACCACTGAGTTAAATTTTTCTGAATAACTGTAGTGCTGCAACGCTCACATGATCCGTCGTTTAATACCTGCTCACGCGCTAATACTGTCTGGCAGGATGGGCACCAGTTAACGGGCGCATTCTTTCTGTAGGCCAGACCCTTTTTGTAGAGTTGAAGAAAGAGCCACTGATTCCAGCGGTAATATTCCGGAACGCAAGTCATTAATTCCGAATTCCAATCGTACATACCGCCCATATGTTTTACCATAACACGGATATCATTAATATTCTGAAGGGTACTGTCCTGCGGGTGGATACCGGTTTTTATTGCATAATTTTCTGCCGGAAGACCGAATGCATCATAACCGATCGGTTCGAAGACATTAAAACCTTTCAACTTTCTATAACGGGCCCATGAATCGGTGGGACCATAATTGTACCAGTGACCTATATGCATTTTTGCGGCTGAGGGATAAATAAACATTACAAGGCAGTAAATCTTTTTTTCTTTTTTGGAAAGGTCGGTTTTATAGACTTCCCTTTCTTCCCAAAACTTCTGCCAGCTGGATTCAATTTCCCGGAATGGATATTTCATAATTCTCATTAAATTTATAAAAATGTAGCCAAAATTAGGCAAATTGATGGGGGTTATCAAGAATGAATTAGAAAGGATTTATTTAATTGATAAAGAAGCCCGGCGTTATCCGGGCCTCATAATTACATTAAAATTATAATTGGAAATCGACACCGATCTCTAACGCACCATAATCAAGTGTACCGAAACCGAACCTAAGATTTAAGGCAGTCTTCGGGGTGAAGAAATAACGTACCCCGCCATGCAGACCGAGCCAGAATCCGCCGGCACTTCTATCTGCCCATCCAAATCCTTTTACACCTTCCCATTTAACCGATGCGATATTGTAAGCTAAAACAAGCCCTAGATATGGGTCCCACATCCGGTTATCGAGCGCAAAGTGATAATTGCCCTGAGCACCGACCAGAATATTAGTGTAACTCCATTCTCCGGTTCCAAATCCTTCGCTGTAGCTCCAATACCTGAAAAGTCCGCCTACGCCGATTTTTCCGGGACCGGACATTCCGATAGCTGAAAGAGGCATTCCATATTCATAATTCAATCCTAACTGAAAAGTAGAGCCAAGAAACGATAAACCCAGGGATGGACCTGCATAGCTTTTTGAAGCTTCGAACTGACCGAATCCGGTCTGATAAAAAGCAAATAATAAGAAAAGAATTAGTGTTTTTGATTTCATAAACTCTCCTGTTTGTTATTAATAATTGTTCCTGACAAAAACAATCTGTTCATATTGCTCATTTTACACATGAAATTTAGCGTAAGTATTTACTAAAGTCTATCTGAAGTTTTCATATGTGATTTGTGTTTTAGATTTATTCAATTCCAATTCTCTTTAATTTCCCCTCCTCTTTTTATAATTTACACCTGAAATAAAAACCATCTGAGGATTCCAATGAAAAAGACTCTCTTATTAGTTCTATTATTTGTAACCGGGCTTTCACTCTTCGCACAGAAAAGGCCGATGACCGTAGAAGATTTATGGAATATGAAAAGGATCGGAGGATATGATGTATCGCCCGACGGTAAGACAATTGCATTTGCGGTTACAGCTTACAGCATGGATTCAAACAAAGGCAATTCCGATATCTGGCTGATAGATCAGGACGGAAAAAATCTCCGCCCGCTAAAAAACTCTGAAGCTAACGAAAGCTCTCCGAAGTTTCTGCCTGACGGCAAATCGATTAGCTACCAGATGAAAGGACAGATCTGGACTTGTGATTACGAAGGTAAAAATGATCTTCAGCTGACAAACATTTACACGGGTGCTTCCGGAGTTGTCTGGTCGAAGGACGGTAATAAAATTCTATTTGTCTCTTCAGTATATCCGGATTGCACAACTCAGGAATGCAATGAAAAGAAAGATAAGGATGCCGAGGAAAGCAAAGTAAAAGCGAAGATTTTTACAGAGCTGATGTACCGGACATTCAACGACTGGCGCGGCGATAAGCGAAGTCACGTTTTCATTTATGACGTTCAGACAAAAGAATATGCAGACCTGATGCTCGGCTCGAAATCCGATTGCCCGCCTGTTGACCTGGGAAGCAGTCAGGATTACACGATTTCTCCGGACGGTAAGGAGATTGCATTTGTAATGAATCCTGATAAAGTTCTCGCAACGAGCACGAACAATGAAGTCTATTTAATAAATGCAGCCGACATTAAGAAGGACTCACCAACCCAGTACAGAAAAATTTCCGTAAGTCCGGGGAATGATAATCAGCCTGTTTATTCGCCGAACGGCAGCTACATAGCATTCCGCTCGATGGCCCGAGCAGGTTTCGAAGCAGATAAATACAGCCTGATGCTTTATCACAGAAGCAGCGGTGAATTGAGAAATCTTACCGGGAAACTCGATATATCGGTCGGACAGATATTATGGTCGCCCGACGGAAAATATATTTATTACGATGCCGCCAATCAAATCTATAATTCGATTTACAGATTTGACGTATCTACGGGTGAAAACCTTCTCTTCCTGAATGAAGGGATTAATAATGATATGTCGATTACTTCCGACGGGCAATTGATTTATTTCAAGCGTCAGCGCAACAACATGCCGTATGAAATCTTCTCACTCAAAACAAACGGCGGAGGAATTGAACAGATCACTTTCTTAAACAAGGAATTGTTGAGTAAAATTGAGTTCGGTGAGTTTAATTCATTCTGGAGCGAAGGTGCAGCAGGTGCAAAGGTCCAGTCAATAATTATTAAACCTCCATTCTTCAATCCCGATAAGAAATACCCGCTCCTCTTCCTTATACACGGCGGACCTCAGGGTCACTGGAACGATGATTTCCATTACAGATGGAACTCACAGCTATTCGCTTCGAAGGGATATGTGGTTGTTGCACCCAATCCGCGGGGTTCAACCGGATACGGACAGAAATTTACCGACGAGATTTCGGGCGACTGGGGTGGTAAAGTATATGAAGACCTGATGAATGCATGTGATTATGCGTTGAAGAATTTTAAATTCATCGATCCTAAAAACACCTTTGCCGCGGGAGCTTCATACGGCGGTTATATGATCAACTGGATACTCGGCAGTACAGACCGGTTCAATGCGCTTGTTTCGCACGCCGGAGTATTTAATCTTGAAAGCATGTGGGGTACAACCGAGGAATTGTGGTTCCCGGAATGGGAATTCAAAGGAACACCGTGGGAGAACCGTGCAATGTACGAGAGATGGTCGCCTCACCGCAAAGCAGATAATTTTAAAACCCCAACGCTGGTTATCCACGGAGGATTCGATTTTCGAGTGCCTGAAGGCCAGGCCATGGAATTATTCTCATCATTGCAGAGGAAAAATGTACCGAGTAAATTTCTCTATTTCCCGGATGAATCGCATTTTGTTACAAAACCGCAGAATTCAAGATTATGGTGGAATACAATTTTTGACTGGTTCAATCAATTCAAAAAAAATTAAGGATAAATAATGAACTACGAACTTGATGATCTCGATCTGAAATACGATTCTCCTTCCAAAGTTGAAAAAGGTCAGGAGGAGGTTGAAGAAGGGCTCTGGGAAAAACTTGAACGGGTGGGAAAAAAAATAAGCTTTGCAAAAGATATAAAAGCGCTCTACCGTTACATGCGAGACAAGTATGTTCCGTGGTACCGAAAGTCGATTGTTATTGGTGCGTTGATCTATTTTATAAGCCCTATTGATGCCGTACCGGACCTCGCTCCGTTGATCGGATACCTGGACGATCTAGGAGTTGTAACAGCGGTTCTGAAATTTATGGGAAGTGAATTAATTCCCTATTACGAATAATCTTTTAATCCGATTGATTGATGCCGGATGCCGCATACTGGGAATCCGCGGGATCCGGTTTTATTAATTAATGGATTTTGATCATTCATCCGCGAGGCTGACGTGAAAACAAATATTACTTTATTCTCTCTATCCTTCCTTTCAATAATTCTCCTCTTCGGATGCAGTGCGGCAAATTATCCTCCGCTTGATGTTGTTAAAAAGGTTGATATCGACCGTTACCTCGGCAAGTGGTACGAAATTGCGCGGCTTCCATTCAGTCAGCAGGAAGGATGCAGCTGCACCACAGCAGAATACGAACTGATCGATTCTACAACAATCCGTGTAATCAACAAATGCATAAAAGAAGGTGAACTTGACGACGCAACAGGAAAAGCATTTGTTGTTGAGGGGAGTAACAATGCAAAACTCCGCGTTCAATTCTTCTGGCCTTTCCGCGGCGATTACTGGGTGATAGAGCTTGACGAAGAGAATTACCAGTATGCTATTGTGGGTACACCTAGCAGAAAATATTTGTGGATTCTTTCCCGGACACCGAGAATGGATGAAGAGATTTATAATTCGTTAATTAAGAAAGCAGGCGATAAAGGTTTTGATATTAGTAAATTGATCAGAACTGTTCAGGACTGCTCGAATTAAAATAATTCCACCAGTCGTTTAACAACCTAACCGGATCTAAGATGAAGAGTGCTGCGCTGTTACTTTTAATCTTTTTATTCCAGAATTTTCAGGCGCAGTCTCTTAATTCAATACCGCCGGGGACAAAACTGATTAACGGTTATACTGCGGAAATTGAAGGCGAGAACCTTCCCTACCGCTCTTCTTATCCCGAATATGCCAGGGTAGCTTTGCTGACAAGGGTAACCGACGGCAATAAAATAATCTGCTGGGAAACCGATGTAATACCCAACACTTCAGAAAATTTTCTCTATATCTACTGGCTCGGAGGCCATTCAAGCGGAACAAGTAAAGCCGACCGCAATTTTGATCTTTCAATAAACGGCGAAAAAATACTGACTTTCATTACGCCGATGAAGCGAAAGGTTCCATTCAGCTGGAATTACAAAGGGAAAAACAACATCGAGCTTTTTTTTGATGCTGTTAAGCAGGATGCGGTTGATGACGTTTTCGGCAATGTGTATCTCAAGATTCCAAACGGAGTATATCCCGCAGGTAGAAAATTGAGAATCTCTGTCGCCGGGCAAAATGAGAATAGTCCCGATTGGTATATGACTTTCAAATATTCATATAAGGAAAAAATTGACATCTCGCCGATTCCCGCAATCATCAGACAAGATGGAAAACTTTTCCGGGCGATAAATATTAAGGTTGACCATATCGGCAATCCATCCGAACTTGTTGTTAATGCCGATAATAAAGTTTATAAATTTCGGATTGAGAAAGGATTCAACGATTTTGATCTTACAATCAATAATAATGATAGTGAGACTGAACTTACAATAGACGCAGAGATCAAAAATTTTATAAGAAAGAAGCAGAGAATTAAACTAAAACCGACCTCACAAAGAGAGATTCATTTAATTAGTCATTCTCACAGCGATATCGGTTATTCCAATCTCCAGGAGGAGGTTATTCAGATTCAGAATAAAAACATTGATGATGCTCTTAAGTATATTGAAAAGTCTGAACGCTATCCAGATGAAGCTAGATATAAATGGAATATTGAATCGCTATGGGCATTGGAAAATTATTTAAGTGAAGCACCGGAAGGTCAAAAAGCAAAATTAATACGAGCAATCAAATCCGGTTCAATCGGATTGTCCGCTCTTTACTCACACAACTTAACAGGAATTACAAAACCGGAGGAATTCGACTGGCTGATTGAATACTCGAAGAGAATCGAGAAGGAATTTGGACTTGATATTTCTAACGCAATGATAACCGACATACCCGGAATTAACTGGAGCTTAATTGCAACGCTTACAAAAAACGGAATAAAATATTTCTCAAGCGGACAAAATTATTTCACAGGTACATTCGGCGGGGGCGACCGGGTAGGGCATTCAAACTATGCATGGGGCGATAAACCTTTCTACTGGCAATCGCCCGATGGTAAAGGTAAAGTCCTTTTCTGGATGGCAGGACGGGGATATTCATACTTTCACAGTTTCGGTCGGGGGGACTTATTCCGCAGAGGTAAGGAACATATTTTTAATTATCTGAATGATCTTGATTCAACAAAATACCCATATGATATAATTCAGCTCCGTTATTCAATTCGCGGCGATAACGGTCCAACCGACAGCACGCTATCGGATTTTGTGAAGCAGTGGAACGAAAAATACTATTCTCCAAAAATAATTTTATCGACTGTTGATTCTATGTTTAAGAAATTTGAATGGCGTTACGGATCAAAGCTTGGCTTAGTAAGAGGTGAGTTTAATCCTTACTGGGAAGATGGAGCCTACTCCACGGCTCACGAGGAGAATTTAAATCGGCTTGCTGCGGACCGGATAGTTCAGTATGGGATACTTTCTGCAATAATCAATCCCCGGATGTACGATTCCCTTTCGGCTTATGAAGCACGAAAAAATGTAGTTTTATTTCACGAGCACACATGGGGGGCGTGGAATAGTATTTCCGAACCTGATAATCCGTTTGTAATACAACAGTGGAATTACAAATCCGGATTTGCATACCGGGCAGACCGGCAGTCAAAATCTTTGTTGGAGAAATTATTATCATCGGTCCGTAATGACAATTCCGGTTATGTATCTGTATTCAATACATGTTCCTGGGAAAGAAGCGATATTGCATATATCGACAGCAGTATAGCCGGATCCGGCAATTCAGTTGCCGACGAGAACTTGAACCCGGTCCCGTCACAATTGTTGAGCGACGGACGGATTGCATTCCTGGCTGATAAAATTCCTCCCCTTGGTTCAAGAATATTTAAGATTGTAAAACAAGAAAGAAACAACGTCACAGAAAATTATGATGACCAGCAATTATTATTGGATCTTAACGGTAAGGGTAGGATAAAAAACCTGTATTGGAATTCCCTCCCGCTGTTAGACCCTCAATCCTTGTATGGATTTAACTCTGTTCTCTATGTACCCGGGAAAAATCCTAAGGATTTTATTCAAGATACAATTTCAGAATGCAAAATGATTGAAGACGGTTTGCTGCTAACCCAGTATAAGATCAGGTCTTATGTTCAGGGTGCCGATTCAATTATTAAAAAGATTACCCTTCTAAAACCGTTTGACAAAGTGATGGTAAATAATGTTATCTATAAAAAAAGTGTGCGTGAAAAAGAATCTGTGCACCTTGCATTTCCTTTCTCGATATCTAATCCAAGGATACGATACGATATCGGCCGGACTTATATTCAACCGGACAGCATGCTTATTGATGGAGCTAATAAGGATTTCTTTTCAGTCAATAAGTGGATTGACATTTCGAATGGAAGAAATGGTATTACATTATTCCCTATGGAATCATCTTTATTCGAAATCGGGGATCTTGTTGATGAGGACAATTCCAGCGGATCAAAAATCTGGAAAAATACATTTACAAATTCTTCAGCTATTTTTGCATATGTAATGAATAATTACTGGCATACAAATTATAAAGCCGATCAATCGGGAAAAACAGAATTCAATTTTTTAATCAGCCCGCATAATAATTTTGATGAGATTGAAGCATATAGAACAGGAACCGGTTATCAATCGCCATTGGTTGTTTCAACAGCGAATAAAGATGCTGAAGCAATAAGTCTGTTTAGTTTATCTTCACCCTCAGTAATTCTAAGCAGTATTACACCCCAAAAGAAATCACTGATTTTAAAATTATTTAATGTAAGCAGGTTAAGCACTTCGAGTAAGATTATTTGGAATTCATTTAATCCGGAAAAATTGTTCATTGTAAAAGATGGGGAAGAATTCCAGATTAATGGCAATTCCGAGATTTCATTCAATCCGTTCGAAGTAATTACAATAAGAGCCGAATATGATCAGGGGAATTAAATATTAATAGCTTATTGAGTGAGTAAAAAAAAATCATTAAGTTGCCCGCACTTCCGATACGGCTAAATAATTACTCTCATAAAAATACCGGCATTTAAGTCCGGTTGTTTAATTTAAAGGAGAAAGTTATGACGGAACTATCATCCTTATGGCTGCCGATTTTAGTTTCGGCAATTACAGTATTTATTGTAAGCTCAATAGTACACATGGTACTTCCATGGCATAAAGGGGAATATCCGAAGATACCGGATCAGGATAAAGTGATGGACGTTCTAAGACCGTTCAACATTCCTCCGGGAGAATATATGGTTCCGCGCGCGGGAAGCATGGCGGAAATGAAATCACAGGAGTATAAAGACAAACTGAATAAAGGTCCTGTAATGATTGTAACCGTTCTACCGAACGGGGAAAGGGGTATGGGAAAGTATTTCCTTCTCTGGTTTATCTACTCAATTGTTGTGGGAATCTTCGCGGCATACATTGCCGGGCGCGCACTTCCGCCCGATGCGCATTATCTGCAGGTATTCAGATTCGTAGGGGCCTCTGCTTTCATGGGATATTCATTCGCTTACTGGCCGATGCATATCTGGTATCATAAATCCTTCAGGTCAACATTAACTTCTACTATCGACGGCTTGATCTATGCTTTGTTTACCGCAGGTGTTTTCGGCTGGCTCTGGCCGGTCTAAACTTTAATTCCCCTGTATCCCCCTGGCAAATCCAGAGGGATACAGGAAAAGGTAAAAATCATTTACTTATTATTCCCACCCATCCGCCGCCCGGCGCAAGATGAATGTTCAGTTTTGTTTTATTGTTTATGTTTTGAATCAGCAATTTATAATCGTTCGCATTACGGTCGGCATTAATTCCATCCTGCCAGATTTTAATTTTAAAATCTCCGTCAGGCAAGAATGAAAAATCAATTGTTAAATCTCGCGGAGTCCAGTTTGTAATTGCACCGATATACCATTGATTTTTAGACTGCCGGGCAATCAAAATATACTCGCTGATTACCGCATCTAGAACTTTAGTATCATCCCAGACTGTTGGAACTTTAGAAAGAAATTCCATGCATTCAGGTTCTTTGTAATAATGGGTTGGATTATCCGCCAGCATCTGAAGCGGGCTTTCGAATACAACATACATCGCAAGCTGATGAGCACGTGTTCCCTGACTCATAGGCACAGTGAAAATCGGTTTGAACGATTGGTTAGTTGCATTGATCATTGCACCCGGTGTATAATCCATTGGTCCTGCGAACATTCTAATAAAAGGCAAAGTAACAGCCATCCATGGATTAGCTTTGTCGCTCCATTTACTCTGCTCCAATCCTAATACACCCTCGCTTGTAATTACGTTAGGATAGGTACGATACAGTCCGGTCGGTTTATAAGCCCCGTGAAAATTTACAAGCAATTTTCTTTTTGCAGCTTCTTCAGCAACTTTGTAATAGTAATTTACCATCCACTGGTCGTCCCGCTGCATGAAGTCAACTTTAATGCCCTTAATGCCCCATCTAGAAAATAGATCCATTGCCTCCGTAAACTGGTCGTCGAGTGTCTTCCAACTCATCCAGAGAATTATTCCCACATTTTTTTTATTGCCGTAATCGACAAGTTCTTCAATATTTATGTCCGGAGACTGCTGCAGCAGATTGCCGAGTTTGTACCAGCCTTCATCAAGTATAATGTATTCGATATCGTACTTCGAAGCAAAATCGATAAAATATTTATATGTATTGTTGTTCACGCCGGCGCGGAAATCGACACCGTATATGTTGTTGTAATTCCACCAGTCCCAGGCAACTTTGCCCGGTTTCACCCATGAAAAATCGGAACCTGGATCAGACGGCTTAGCAAGCTTGTAAACAATTGTATTTGTTATAAGATCGCCGTCATTTTCAGAGAAAGCAACAATTCTCCACGGAAAATTTCTCTTACCGGAGGTCTCGGCCATATAATCTTTCCGTTCAACAACATAAACGTCACGGTCGTTTCTCACCGTATCCCGGGCGGGATAGTATGGGAATATTCCCTTGAGGCTATTCGGATTTTCATCGGAACCGGAAAGATAAAGTCCGGGATAATCTTCCAGGTCGGATTCTGTAATGACTGCTTTAATACCGTTTTCCAGATTAACGAGAGCAGGGAGGGAGCAAAATCTTTCCGATGTTACTTCACTCAATTTTAACGGAAGATATAATCTTTCCGAGTGGGACATAAAACTCTTTTCTTCCGGAAATAGAATCTGGTAATCCCTGCCGAAATTAAATTCAGCCAATTCAGATTTAATTCTGATTTTTTCATTTAATTCCGTCCGGAATCTGTAGGCAACGGCATCATCATAAACTCTGAAAATAATTTTATAGCCCCCGGCAAACGAAAGTAAAAGTTCATTGCAGAAATTCTGAATCGATTCATATTTCTGTTTTACAACGGGTTTCAAAGTTTCATCAATTAATCTTGTGCTGCTTCCGGTCAGCACGGGATTAGATCCTAAAAGTTTACCGTCATACAATTCTAAAGATATTCCGGAATTGCCAACCAACGTAAACCCATTCTTCAAGACCGAAAAACTTACTCCATTATCTACATTCACATTCAACTGCAATCTGCCCTTGGGTGAATCGACTCTGAATTCTTCTGCCGACAGAATTGAAACAGCAGCAAACATTATAAGCAAAAATTTTGCTTTCATAGATCACCGT
This sequence comes from Melioribacteraceae bacterium, assembly GCA_035362835.1. Lineage (NCBI taxonomy): Bacteria > Pseudomonadati > Ignavibacteriota > Ignavibacteria > Ignavibacteriales > Melioribacteraceae > Melioribacteraceae bacterium. The sequence continues at coordinate 127,644 of DAOSDY010000003.1, read as the reverse complement.
ACTTTTAATGATGTTAATTACCGGAATATTTAAAAAGTCCGAAACCCGAAATGGCAGGATTCATCCTGGATTCGTCAATCACAATTCGAATCCGCTTTGCAGTAACAGGTTCAAATCTTAAAAGTCGTTTGTAACCGACCGTAGTTCCTTCGGAAAATTTTTCCCATTCATTTCCATTCCAGTATTCCAGAATGAATCTCTCGATTCTCTGTCCTACTCTAATCTCCTCCTGAAGCATAACCACATCGAAAGTTGCTTTGTCTGTTAGTTCAATTTCAATTACCAGTTTAGTATTCTCTTCGCCGGCAAGCCAATAGCCATTTTTACCGAAAAAATTATTCTTGGTCTGAATTGCTTCACCCGCAACTTTTATCATTGATTTATCAGAATAATCATTATTAAAAGTCCGGTCTACAACACCCTTAAGTCCAATAAGATTTTTTACATCATTCTGATGGATCAGACCTCTTTTGTCAGGCGGAACATTCAACAGAAAGACACCGTTCTTTCCAACAGAATTGAAATAGATATCAACAAGTTTATCAACAGATTTAACTAGCGAGTCCTGCGACGGATGATAAAACCAACCGGGCCGGATTGAAACATCGGTTTCCGCCGGATACCAGAAAAGTAAATCAGCATCAGAAATTTTCTTTCTGCTTCCGAGATCATAATCGGTCATATCGCCCGGCTTATAAATTTCATCCAGCGAATAAGATCCAAACGGAAATTTCTTCTTAATCACCGGATCGATCTTGAGCGGAATAACACTCCATTCGGTATCCCTGCCATAACCTGTCTCGGTACCGACCCACCTTAGATCCGGCGACATTCCGAAAATTACTGCCCCGGGCTGAAGCTCTCTTATTAATCTGTAATATGCCTGCCAGTCGTAAACCTGTTTTTTCCCGTTTGGGCCTTCACCGCATGCGCCGTCGAACCAGACTTCCGTTATCTCACCGTATTCAGTCAGGAGTTCTCTAAGCTGATTAAGGAAGTATTGATTATACTTTGGTGAATCACCGTAGTCCGGATTGTTTCGATCCCACGGGGAAAGATAGAGACCTACTTTCAGACCGTATTTCCTGCAAGCATTAACAAACTCTCGTACTACATCACCTTGGCCGTTTTTCCACGGACTGTTTTTAACACTGTGATTGGTGAATTTACTGGGCCAGAGACAGAACCCGTCGTGATGTTTTGCCGTGAGAATGGCAAGCTTCATTCCCGCATCTTTAAAAGTTTTTGCCCACTGCTCTGCATCGAGCTCAGAAGGATTGAACAATGCCGGGTCTTCCGTTCCCTCTCCCCATTCCCTGTCGGTAAAAGTATTTATTCCGAAGTGAACAAAAGCAATGAACTCGAGTTTCTGCCAGTCGTATTGCTGCTGCTTCGGAACTACAAAAGCTGCTTTGCGAACAATCTCCTGTTCCGAATCCGATTTGTTGATTACGGCAAAGTGAGAGGAGTTTGTGAGCGGATTTGATTGAGCCAACAGAAATGAGTTAAAAACTAAAATGATGAAGAATATTTTTTTCATATGAATTATATCGATTTTTTTAATTAGATAAAATTTATTTATAGTGACAGAGTATATGATCCGGTATTAGCTGCTTTTTCCATCCTCCCCCTTCAACCGAAACTTTAAGATCGTCTCCCCCTGTCTTTTCAAAATACTCGACAAGTATGGAATGATAACCTTTAGAGAGTGCAATAGATCCTTCCTTCTCCTGCATTCCGTGAAGCCCGTCGTTATCAACTATAAGTTTACCGTCAATGAAAAGTCTGCTTCCATCGTCCGAATCCGTATAAAATGTATATACATCATCCGCAGGGACAGAAATATATCCGGTAAACTGAAAACCGAAATATTCAACTTGATTACGCGGTGAGAAATTGAAATTATCTAAATATCCCTCTTTCACCGGAATGAGTGAATTGAATTCGGGAATTGAATCCCAGTTCCCTTCAAAATACTTATAACTAATTCCTTGAGCCGGGTTATTAATACTTTGGGATTTTGCGGGCAGCACCCGTTCAAAATTTGCGCGTGAAGTACCGCTTACAGGTTTTCCGTTTCTAAAACACCGAGCAGAAACTTCAGCCGATTCTTTCAACACAATTCCGTTAGAGTAAAGTCTTGAATTCAGGTCAGGAACAGTCCCGTCGAGTGTATACCTAATCTCAACGTTAGGCCGTTCGGTCTTAAGACTGACTGTTAATGATTCTATAAAAATAAAATTATCACTAACAATTACAGGAGGATGACTTACGTCCTCCTTTCCTTCCACATCAAGAATCACAACGCTGTTATTTCCATCAGGCGCATTCTCAGGCAGCTGGATAATTATTGCGTCTTCATTTCTCTGAACAGGAAGCAGATTTTTTCTTTTATCTCCGAGCAGATACGACATAAGCGGTTTATTGTAAATACCGGGTATTATCAGTTTCCCGTCCGAAGGCCAGTCGAATACATGAAGATAAAGTCTGGTATTATTACCGATCCTCTTTTTTGTAGCTCGGCCCCATTCAAGTTTTGCAAAGGGACTGGCTTCGGTGCCGTAGATCGATTCACCGTAGAGGTTCATCCAGTTACCGATCTCTTTTAAACGTTCAATACTTTCAGGAGGGAATATTCCTTCCGAAGTAGGGCCAATATTCAAAAGAAAATTTCCCCCTTTCGATGCAACGTCGGCTATCATTCTGATCAGTTCCTGCGAGGATTTAAAATTCTTATCGTTCTTATTATATCCCCAGTGGTCATTCATCGTCATGCAGGTCTCCCAGTCAACGCCCGGCAATCCGGTAGCTGGAATCTGTTGTTCGGGAGTACCGAAGTCCCCCCCGAATTCACCTTCCCTTGTAGTCCCCTCCATACCGCTTCTTCCAACACCCACCCGATTATTAACAATTATATCCGGCTGAAGACTTCTAACATAATTGTAAAGCTCTATTCCGTATTCGGAATTCCATGTTGTCTCCCATTCCCCGTCGAACCATAGAACTCCGATCTCGCCGTAATTGGTCAATAATTCCTTTAACTGGTTTTTCAGATATTGAATAAATCTGGAGAAGTCGGCACCATCCGCTGTACGGTCCTTTTCCCATTCTCTCCTGGGCAGATAATCAGGATGATTCCAATCCATAATTGAGTGATACCAGCAGATCTTAAGCCCGTATTTACGGCAAGCATCGGAAAGTTCTTTAAGTATATCGCGCTTAAACGGTGTGGACATTACATCAAACTCTGTATGATCGGAATCGAACAGGCAGAAACCGTCGTGATGCTTCGAAGTAATAACAATATACTTCATTCCCGCTTCCTTAGCCATTCTAACCCAATCATCCGCCTTGAATTTAGAAGGGTTGAACTGACCGGCAAGCCGGCTGTAATCTTCAAGCGGAATCTGAGCGGTTGTCCTGATCCATTCGCCGTGGTTTTTGGAATTATTCCACTCGCCGGCCGGAATTGAATATAAGCCCCAATGGATAAACATTCCGAAGCGCGCATCGCGCCACCACTTCATTCTAGCGTTTCTCTCCTCTTTTGTTTCATTTGTAAAATCCTGTGCATTGAATACAGATGAAACGATTAAGATGAGAATAAATAATTTTTTCATAGGGATTTTAATCTGTTTATAAATAGATTTTGAATCGTGATCAGGAAGTTTAACATTCAGTTCTCTTCGCCAAGATAAAATTGTAGTTACGGGAATAAGATAGATCCCGCAATTGCAATCTACAAAACGCCGTTAAAATCCACCCGATTATTTCCTATCTTTACAGAAAATTTTTTGAGGAATAAATGAATTTTGTTGTTAACAAATCCGAGACTGTTTTTCACGGCAAAGTATTCGATGTAAGGGTAGATGAAATTGAGTACAACGGAACAGGCAATAAAAGTTTCCGCCAGGTTGCCGTCCACCCCGGGGGAGCGGTTATAGTCCCTGTTACAAATGAAGGAAAGATAATTTTAATCAGCCAGTACCGTTACCCGCATAACGAAAGAGTGATAGAACTTCCGGCAGGAAAACTTGAAAAAGGCGAAGACCCTTTGAATTGCGCTGCAAGGGAATTAACTGAAGAAACAGGCTACAGCGCCGGGGAAATTGTTAAACTCGGAAAAATTTTCACTACACCCGGTTTTTGCAACGAGGTATTACACATTTACCTTGCAGAGAATTTGATTCCCGGAGATCATGCGCGCGAAGAGGGCGAAGAGGATATTCAATTGCTGGAACTCTCCGTAGAAGAAATCGATGAAAAAATAAGATCCTGCGAGATAGTAGACGGGAAGACAATCAGTGGAATCTACTTTTACAAATTGAAACGTAAATGAGATGTGTAAGCATCAAAAATGAAAAACTTATAGAAAACTATATGTTAATCAAAAACTCTTTAACAAAGAATTAACCTTGATATTTGTATTCGTCACTCGTTTACCAGTTCATCAAGTTCAACTTTATGCAGATGAGTAATTTTCCGGCCTAAAAATCTTTCGGCTATTTCCTTAAATCTGGAAGGAATATCACTAACATAAAACTCTCTTTTACCGATCTGGTTGGAAATATTCCTCAATCCCCTTCCGTTTAGATATTCCTCCACAAGATGAGCCGCGGGAGTACCGGAATCCACCAGCTTAACACTTTTACCCATTACTTTCTGAATTACATCCGCGAGGATCGGATAATGAGTGCATCCGAGTACAAGGCTGTCAATCTTTTTAGATTTAAGTTCGGTCAGGTATTCTCTCGCGATCAGCTCGGTTGCTTTATGATCGATCCATCCTTCTTCGGCTATCGGAACGAAGAGAGGACATGCTTTTTCAAATACTTTTAATTTAGGATTAAGCTTCTTCAATTCCTGTGAATAAGCTTTATTATTAATAGTTGCATTTGTACCTATAACGCCGATTTTACCATTTCCAGATTCCCTAAGAGCGAGTTTAGAGCCCGGCTCAATCATTCCGATAACCGGGATAGTAAGAAATCTTTTCAGTTCTTTTAACGCTACCGATGAAGCCGTATTGCATGCCACAACCATCAGTTTAATATTTTTTCTTAATAAGAAGTTGGCTGCCTGAATAGAGTATTCAACAACTGTATCATTTGATTTAGATCCGTACGGGACGCGGGCAGTATCCCCGAAGTAGACTATATTTTCATTAGGCAGCAACTGTGAAACTGCTTTAACAACTGTTAAACCGCCGATGCCTGAATCGAAAAAACCGATCGGATTTGTTCTATCCATAAAATTCAATTTATCACCTATAGCATTTCGTTTATTGTTTCTGTTAATTCAAGAGTAATTAGCTGGTAATCGTTGGGAGAGATTTTTTTTCTGTTCCTGTCGAGTATGTAAAATGAATCTACAATGCCGTCCTCCTTTGTATTAATCTTGGCAAAGTAAATTCCGAGTCCGAGCTCATTCATTTTTTTTGTTATCTGGTATAGAAGGCCGAGTCGATCCGGAGAATAAATATCTATTATCGTGTATTTGTCATGCTTCTCGAAAGCAATTTTAATTTTACCTTTCCGTTTAAATAGTTTATTCTCTATCCGCCACCATTTCGATTTTATTTTGCTGAATTCTTTTGTAATCTGAAGCTGGTTATCGATTGTAAGATCAAGATCATTCCGGATCTTTTCGAAGCGGGATTCATTTACAACCGATCCGGTTCTGAAATCCGTTACGTTGAAGCTATCAATCACAATTCCGTCTTTGCGAGTAAATATTTTTGCGTCGTGAATATTCAGGTCGTTGATAGAAAGCGTTCCGCAGAGCCTCGAGAGAAGCGCCTCGGAATCCCTTGTAATTACGGTTACCGAAGTATATCCGCCTTCCTCTTTGAAGAAGACAGAAACCGGCGATCCTTTCTCGATCTCCTCAATGTGTTTATTAATTTCATCCTGAGTAAAATGCTGAAGATATCCGAGGTCGTCGATCGATTCTATATGACTCTTGAACGATTCGTCATCTGAGAATCCGGATTCCTTCATAATGTCCTGAACACTTGAAGAAAGAAGCTCGTGCCCGCTGATACGGTCATCGATCATGGTTTTGGTTTTTCTGTAGAGTTCGTGAAGAAGGTCGCTCTTCCATTGAGTCCAGACAACCTGAGAAACCGCGGAGAGATCTGCATATGTAAGAAGATATAGAAGGTCGATCCATTCCGAATTCGGGAATTGGATTGCAAAATTATTGAGGGTTGATGGGTCATTCAGGTTTCTACGGAATGCAACCTGTTCCATAACAAGATGCATCCTTACAAGGAACTGGACAGTTTGAATCTCCTTCTGATCGTATCCCAGCCGCTCCATAACCGAATTGGCTATTTCAGCACCGATGATTTCATGACCGGAAATAGAAATCGGTTTTGCGATATCATGGAACAGAACTGCAAGATAAAGAATATCTTTCCTGTCGAGAGTTCTAAACATTTTAGCCAGCTGCGAATTTTCAAGTGAAAGATGCTCAAGGTTTTTCAAGGCGATAAGTGTATGCTCATCAGCGGTATAGCAATGGTAAACACCCGGCTGAAAAAATCCAACAAGCTCTTTAAACTCCGGCATAAAAGCACCGAGCACACCAAGCTCGTTCATCACCTCGAGAGTTTTGGCTACATTCTTCGGCAGATTGAGAATTTCACGGAAGAAAACGGACGACTGGTGTTCCAGATTCTGCGTTTCTTCAAGATCAATTACGGTTTCGATAATATTCGAACGGAGGTTTTCATCGAAGCGGGCATCGTTAATACACCTGTAATAAAATGCCCTCATAATAGATGAAAGAGTCAATCCGGATTTGGAAGTCAGTGATATTACACCGTTCTTAATCGAATAGTCGTCGTCGAGCTCAATAGCAAGATAGTCGGAAACCTGATCTGAGATTTCCTCCTGGAATCTTTTCATCATAGTGCGTGAAAACCGTTTTATAACATTCGAAGATTCAAAATACTTTTTCATATACGGATGCCAGCCATCGGCTGGGTATCCAAGAGCGACAGCAATCTTTTCCTGATAAATAAATTCGAGCCGGTCGTTTTTATGTCCGGATATCAAATGCAGAAGATTCCTGGTACTTAGAATGTATTTATAACTATCCTGAAGCCGTGCAACGGCGCGGGGTAGAAGAATCTTATTCTTTTTCATTTCTAGAAGGAAGACCTCAGTTTGAGAAATCTCCTCCTGATTCGAAAGAAAGAGATCGTGCCATATCGAATAGATCCATTCAATAACCTGAAGATCCCTTAGAGCGCCGGCTGTATATTTCACGTTCGGTTCAAGTACCTTGGCTGAATCCCCGAACTTCTGGTAACGTAATCTTATATCCTCAAAAAATTCCAAGATCAATTCTTTTTTATGCTCTTTTGTAAGAGGTTTGAAAACTCTCTTATTCCATTCATTATATACTCTTGCACTGCCAAGAATAAAACGTGTTTCCAGAAATTGGGTGTAAGCGTGGAGATCCGTATTCAGAAATTTTTCTATGTCGGAATACTCCCGGATTGTATGAGAGACTTCAATACCTGCATCCCATAATCTTGTAACCGATTCTTTAATAAGGTCGTCGTTGCCCTCAACCTTATCGAAAATGAACATTATATCGATATCCGAGAAGGGGGAGAGTTCTCTTCTGCTGAAACTTCCGACGGAGGCAACCGCACAGTTTAATTTAATCCCTTTAAGAACTTTGGTTATGTATTCCTCTACGAGTACGGAATACGTGATACAGAATTTAAATGGATCTTTAAGGAGATCGGGGTCATTAAAGACCCTGTCTCTATCGTCAAAATATTTTTCTTTAATTTTGATCGGATCCATACTCAATTACTTTTTCAATACAAAGAGGGGTTTGAAAAATCAAACCCCTTCAATCATTTTTATTATTCTGAATTAGATCTTGGCAAATTTTGCCTGGAAGAATCTTAGGTATTTCGGTTCATAAACCATTTTCAAACCTTTAATTTTCTTTCTTTCTTCATAGACCTGAGCAATCGACTCAACCATAACATCGATATGAGCCTGAGTATAAACTCTTCTCGGGAAAGTAAGACGAACAAGTTCAAGTTTGGGATAACGGTGTTTACCGGTCTCAGGATCGCGTCCTGCCGATACAATTCCTCTCTCCATTCCTCTCACACCGCTGTCCTCGTAAATTTCGGCAGCAAGTGTTTGCGCGGGGAAAAGATCCTGTTTCAGATGAGGTAAAAATCTCTTAGCATCAAGGAATATAGCGTGACCGCCGAAAGGATAAACCATCGGGATGCCGTACTTCTCGAGCTGGTTACCGCAGTATTCAATCTGTCCAATTCTCGCACGGATATTATCATACTGAACCATTTCCTCAATACCGCGAGCCATTGCTTCCATATCGCGCCCTGCAAGTCCGCCGTAAGTATGCAGACCTTCATAAACAACAACCATATTGCTTGTTTCTTCGAAGACTTTCTTATTTCGCGTAGCAAGGAAACCACCGATGTTAACCATCAGGTCTTTCTTAGCGCTCACCCAGAGTCCGTCGAAGTTTGAGCACATTTCTTTAAGAATGAAGGCAATCGTTTTATCCTCAAATCCTTTTTCACGTGTTTTTATATAATAGGCATTTTCCGTTGCGCGTGTAGCATCGAACCAGAGTTTCACGCCGTATTTATCAGTAAGTTTTTTTACCGCGCGGAGATTCTCCATAGAGAAAGGCTGTCCGCCCGCCATATTAACGGGACCTGCCATACTAACGTAAGGAATTTTCTTAGCGCCGACTTTTTTGATAAGGTCTTCGAGTTTCTGAAGATCAATATTTCCCTTGAAAGGATGCCTGTTCTGGGAATCGTGGGCTTCATCTATAATGACATCTACGAAAGTACCGCCGGCAAGCTCCTGATGAAGACGGGTTGTGGTAAAGTACATATTGCCCGGGATATAATCGCCGGGTTTAATCATAGCTTTGGATACAAGGTGTTCGGCACCGCGGCCCTGATGAGTAGGTACGAGATAAGGCATTCCGTAGTATTTCTTAATATTATCCCACAGGTAATAGAAATTTCTGCTGCCTGCGTAAGCTTCGTCGCCAAGCATCATACCTGCCCACTGATAATCGCTCATTGCGTTAGTGCCGCTGTCAGTTAAAAGATCAATATACACATCTGCGGATTTTAAGAGGAATGTATTGTAGCCTGCCTGTTTGGCGGCTTTCTCGCGGTATTCCCTGTTTGTCATTTTAATCGGCTCAACCATTTTTATTTTGAACGGTTCAGCCCAGCTTCTTTTAATAATTTTCTTTGCCATGTTAACTCCAGAATAAATTTATAATTAATGATTTATATAACTAATTGATTGAAAATGGAGTTAATTCAGGTCAAACAAATTTCTTTTTCAATTTTTTTCTTCTCTGTTCTGCGATTATTTCGGAGTAGATTCCTCCGCGCGTATTAAACTTTGCTGTAATTTTCATGTAACGGGGTTTGCAGACTTTTACAAGATCGTTCAATATTCTGTTTGTAACGGCTTCGAAGTAGATACCGTCGTTCCGGAATGACTGCAAATAAAATTTATAGCTCTTCAGTTCAACACAGATTTTCTCGGGTATATATTCAAGTACAATAGTAGCGAAATCTGGTTGACCGGTAACGGGACATAGGGATGTAAATTCCGGTGCCGTATGAATAATTGTGTAATCCCTTTCCGGATTCGGATTGGGAAAAGTAACAAGTATTTTTGTTTTCGAATCCATATTCAACTCAGATATTTTTGCAATTAATTTACTGCAAACAATTTATAAAGAGTAATCCCGGTAATCCGGTTTCACCTTATAGGGTATCGGATCTTCTACGCCAGCCTGCTGGAAACCGCGGAGACGGAAAGCGCAGCTGTCGCACACACCGCATGCTTCATCCTCACTTTGATAACACGACCACGTAAGATGTAGCGGAGCTTTCAATTCAATCCCCTTCTTCACAATATCAGCTTTCGAAAAATTTATAATAGGGGTTAAAATTTTAATTTTAGTTTCCGGTTTCGTACCTAGATCAACCATTTTTTCGAATGCTTCATAAAATTGCGGGCGGCAATCGGGGTAGCCGGAAGCATCTTCATAAACAGCGCCTATGAAGATCGCTTCAGCACCAATTACTTCGGCCCAGCTTACACACGCACTCAAAATATTAGCGTTTCTAAAAGGAACATAGGAACTCGGCACATCATGACTTTGAAGATCGGCCTTTGTTACTTCGATTGATTTATCCGTCAATGAAGAGCCGCCAATCTTTGCGAGATGCCCGAAATCGATTACCATTTTTTTTTCAGAACGATAGTAATCGGCAATGTCATGAAAAGCTTTTAATTCACGTGACTCGGTCCTTTGACCGTAATTAACATGAATAAACGCCAGATTATAATGTTCGCTTGCAATTGCAGCGGTAACGCAGCTATCCATTCCCCCGCTCACAGCAACCACAGCCAGCTTATCTTTATTCATATAATCCATATAAATGCATGCTAAAAATAGTAAAATCATCACTACTCCTGAAATAAAAAGAATCCGGTGAGACCTATATAACCTTCTTTTTCAGGAGATAATAGAGTACAGCGGCCAGTATAGCGCTAATAATCGAAGAAAACAGGAATGGAACAAGGGAGCCGAAATGATCCCAGAGAAATCCGGCAAAAAAAGAACCGGCCATAATTCCGAAACTTCCAAGTGTTGTCACAGCTCCGATTGCGGTTCCCCTAAAATGATCCGGAACAATATCCGAGATCCATGCTTTAGATATTCCTTCGGTGGCTCCGGCATAAATTCCATAAAGACCGAAGAGTAAAAAATTCAAGTAAACATCACCGCTAATTCCAAATCCGAGATAAACGATTGAAAAAATCAGAAGTCCTGTTATGAAAATTTGAGGTTTGCCGAATCTGTCCGAAAGCTTTCCGAGCGGATAGGAGACCGACGCATAAATAATATTATAGAAAATATATCCGGATAAGGCCCAATGATCCGACCCGGAAATATTTTTTGTTTTGAGGATTAGAAAAACATCGCTGCTGTTTACAAATGAAAAAACCGTCAGTAGAATTAAAAGCCATTTGAATTCTGCAGCCGAATCCCGCCAGAACTTTTTTATTGAGATTGGTTGAATTGGAGAAGTGTATGCGACTGTTTTATCATTTACGCTAAGAGCAAAGATAACTGCAATTAAAGAAGGGATAACCGCTATCATGTATATCAGGACATAATCACCGGTGAAGATATTCAGAAGCACTAGAGCAGTTACAGGTCCGAGCACTGCACCGACAGTATCCATAGCCCTATGGAATCCGAAAATACTGCCTGTATTTCCATTTGAAGCTGATGCAAGAAGAGCATCGCGGGGTGCGGTTCGTATTCCCTTACCAATCCTGTCTGTTACCCTTGAAAAAATCACCGTAATTGTAGAAGGAATAAATCCAGGAATTGGTTTTACAAAAGCGGAGAGTGCATAACCGGTTTTTACAAAGAGTGATCTTTTTCCTGTCTTATCGGATAGGTAGCCGAAGTAACCTTTCAGTAATCCTGCAGTAATTTCCGCAGCACCTTCAATCAGACCAATTAGAGACATCGAAGCCCCGAGTGAAGCCGAAAGGAAAAGTGGAGTTAAAGGGTAGAGCATTTCGCTCGCAAAATCTGTGAAGAGGCTTACGAAGCCGAGTATCCAGACTGTCCGCGGTATTCTGCTTTTCATTAAACAAATCCGGAAATATTTTACAACTTAATTTAACAGATTTTAGTTGACAATTTGAAGACAAGTTTTAACATTAGCGGTAGACAATTCAACAATTGGCAAAGAGCCGCGCCAGAAATTTTCTTTAAACTGCCCGATCAGACAGTTGGAAAATTATTGAAAGGAGTGAATATGGAATTTTTTGAACTTCATCCGGTAACGCCGCAGTTGCGTTATATTAATAAAGCTGTTGAGGTACTGCGAAGCGGAGGAGTAATTATTTATCCTACTGATACTGTCTACGGATTCGGATGCGATATTTTTAATAAGGAAGCACTTGAAAGAGTATATCAGATAAAACATGAAGCCGGCACAAAACTTTTCAGTTTTATATGTCCCGACCTGAAAGACATTTCTAAGTACGCAAAGGTTTCTGATTATGCTTACAAGACTATGAAAAAGCTTCTGCCCGGGCCTTATACATTCGTCCTTCCTGCCGCCAGAGAAGTACCAAAAAAATTATGGACGAAACGTAAGACAGTCGGTATAAGAGTACCGGATCATAAAATCGCGCTACTTCTTGCAAAAGAACTTGGAAATCCGATTGTAAGTACTTCCGTAACAAACAGGAAAGGCGACCTTTTATTCAATCCCGACGAGATAAAGGTAATTTTCAACGTTCAGGTCGACCTTATGTTATCGAGCGGCGCCCTTGAGGGAAAACCATCTAGTATTGTCGACCTTAGTAAGGACAAGCCGGAAATTATCCGTGAAGGAGCCGGCGATATAAGTATCTTCCTTAACCTATAGAAATTAGTGACCGGCTCAGACCGGTTCTTTATGAACCATAGTTGAAGAAGCCTGGGCTGTCGGGAAAATAATCATCTGCGCAATATTAACATGTTCCGGCCTAGTGGCTATAAATACTACTGCATCTGCAATGTCTTCCGGGGATAAAGGAGTATATCCCTTATAGACGGACTCTGCTTTCGCCTCGTCTCCGTAAAATCTTACTTTGCTGAATCCAGTTTGAACAAGTCCAGGATCGACGGTGCTGATACGGATATTCTTATCCATAACATCCATTCGGAGAGATTTTGTAATAGCGGCGACAGCCGCTTTTGATGCGCAGTAAACAGCTCCTCTGGTATAAGGTTCATGCCCTGCAATTGAACCGATGTTAATTACATGACCCTCTTTTCTTTCTACCATCTGGTTAATTACAGCTCTGGTAACATAGAGCAATCCTTTCACGTTGGTATCGATCATTTCCTCCCATCCGTCAGGATTATCCTCGTACAATTTATTCATACCCCTTCCCATGCCGGCATTATTAACCAGGATATCGATCCTCTTAAATTCCTCGGGCAAGGAATCTATAGCATCATCAACATTTTTTTTACTGCTTACATCAAGTTGAAAAGCATAGAGCTCGGAATTATATTTTTTCTTTATATCAGCGGCAATTTCATCTACCAGATTTTTTCTTCGGGCGCTTATTACAAGTCTTGCACCTTCAGCCGCAAACGCATAAACGCATGCTTTACCTATTCCGGAAGTAACTCCAGTTATAAAAACTGATTTACCTTTTAGAGATTTCATCAACACCTCAGAATTTTTTATGATACAAAGTTAAAGTCAAAAATCGAATTCTCAAATTTTCATTTTAATGTCTGCATAAATCAAATCAGAATGATCCGGCAATATTCTATACGGAGCTGACAAGGTTTAAAATCTTTATTAGATAAAACATCCGGAATTTTATATCTTAACGGCGGAATTGGCAATCAATTCGTAAAAAAATATCCACTTCAAAAAATCAAATTAAATTAATTGGAAAGGAAAGAGTCCGAACAGAATACGGTTGTACCGGAACCTAATACCGGATCTAAAATGATCTGTTATCATTGCGGTGATGAATGCCCTGATGATTCGATCAGCCTGAACGAGAAAATATTCTGCTGCAACGGATGTAAAACTGTTTACGAAATTCTTAATCAGCACAACCTTTGCAATTATTATTCAATTGATCAGAATCCGGGAATAACGCGAAAATACCAGGTCAAACGGAATTATGAGTTCCTTAACGATCCCGACCTCAAGCAGAGGATGACCGATTTTACAGACGGACAGATTTCACGAATAACGTTATCCATTCCGCAGATGCACTGCAGTTCCTGTATCTGGATACTGGAGAACCTATTTAAATTAAATCCCGGCATAATTTCCTCCGAAGTTAATTTCCTGCAGAAAAAAGTCTTCATTACATTAAACGAGTCTAAAACGAATCTTAAAGAGGTGGTAGAACTTCTCGATTCTCTCGGTTACGAACCTCTCCTTAACCTTGAGGAGAAAGAGGAGGAAAAAGTAAAGGCCGGGAATAAAAGTCTTTACTACAAAATCGGAATAGCGGGATTCTGTTTCGGCAATATTATGCTCCTCAGTTTCCCCGAGTATTTATCGATCGGCACAGAGGAGCTGCCGGAGATGAAGAGAATTTTCGCTTACTTAAACATAATTCTCTCACTCCCGGTTTTGTTCTACAGCAGTACCGAATATTTTATATCAGCCTGGAAAGGATTAAAGAAAAAGATTGTAAATATTGACGTGCCTATCGCTCTGGGAATCCTTGTCCTTTTTCTAAGAAGTATAATAGACATACTGTTCCTCGAAGGTGCAGGTTACCTCGATTCCTTAAGCGGACTTGTTTTCTTTCTACTTACCGGAAAACTCTTTCAGAATAAAACCTACGAGACACTCAACTTCGAAAGAAATTATAAATCCTATTTCCCTGTCTCTGTAACTACCAGAAAATATAATTCAGAGACTACTATTCCGGTTGAGAAACTGGAAGTCGGTAATAGAATAATTATACGCAACAACGAACTTATTCCCGCCGATTCAATCCTGATAAAAGGAAATGCCAATATTGATTACAGTTTCGTAACTGGCGAATCGATTCCAGTTGAGAGAAACAACGGCGAAATAATCTATGCAGGCGGAAGACAGGCTGGCGGTGTTATTGAACTTGAAACGGTTAAAGAGGTATCGCAAAGTTACCTGACCCAGTTATGGAACAGTTCGGCCTTCAGCAAGGAGGATGAATCGAGGATTGTTTCGCTGGCAAACGGCATAAGCAAGCATTTTACATTTATTGTACTTGTAATAGCCATAGCTGGAGCAGTCTACTGGCTTCCGGAGGATACTACGCTTGCTTTCAACGCATTCACCGCGGTATTAATTGTAGCATGCCCGTGTGCCCTGGCACTCTCCACGCCGTTCACTCTCGGAAATACTTTAAGAATTTTCGGAAGAAATAAATTTTACCTTAAGAACACTCATGTGATAGAAAAACTGGCCGGCATAAACCATATTGTATTCGATAAGACAGGTACAATAACTGAGAACAACGCAGCGGAAGTGGAATTCCACGGCGGCTCTCTGAGCAGTAATGATAAGTCGCTGGTGAAATCTGCAGTAAGGAATTCATCACATCCGTTAAGCAGGGCAATTTATGATTACCTGCAAGATGATCCTTCAATGAGTGTGGATACTTTTAACGAGATATCGGGAGAGGGTATTTTAGCATCGATTGACGGGAATGAAGTTAAAGCAGGATCCGAGTTTTTCATTCACGGATTTAAAAGCAGCAAGGATGAATTTACAAAGGTATATATCTCAATTAACAATAAGCCGGCTGGTTATTTTTCAATCTCTAACCGGTATCGCGAAGGATTGAAGGAGCTTGTCTCCTCTCTTGAAGCCGATTATGAATTTTCGCTCCTTTCCGGGGATAACGAAAGCGAGAAGGTAAAACTCTCGAGTTTCTTTGCCGATGAAAAGGAGCTCCATTTCCGCCAGTCGCCTCACGACAAATTGAAATATATAACAGAGCTGCAGGGCCGCGGTAAAAAAGTTCTGATGGTTGGCGACGGCTTGAATGACGCCGGGGCACTAAAGCAGAGTGATGTGGGTATATCAATCTCGGACAACATTAATAATTTTTCTCCTGCATGCGACGGAATCCTCGATTCAAATTCGTTTAAGCGTCTTGCAGATATTATTCTGTTTTCGAAAAAAAGCAACAAAGTAATTATTGCAAGTTTCGTTCTATCATTCATTTACAATATTATCGGATTGTCATTCGCGGTTACCGGAACTTTATCTCCTATCATTGCAGCGATTTTAATGCCCGTAAGTTCTATTTCAGTTGTTGTCTTTACAACAATTTCGATTAATTTTATTGCAAGAAAAGAGAGATTTATTTAATGTCAGTCGTTTTCGTTCTGATAGGCGCTAGCCTGCTGGTTGCCGGAGGTTTTTTGATTGCTTATCTATGGGCTGTTAAAAGCGGTCAGTATGATGATAAATATACCCCGTCTGTTAGAATTTTATTCGATAATCCAAATAACGTAAAGGAAGAAGAGAAAAAGGACAATAAGAGTAAGTAAGTTTAATTGAACTTACTCATACACGATTCTTAATTGAAAATATTAGTTCATAAAAACCAGGAGCTGTTTAATGAATGTCGACAAATTCAGTTACGATAACCAGATTGTAAAGCTCTTTACTATTGCCACAGTTGTCTGGGGAATAGTAGGAATGCTGGTCGGTCTAATTATCGCCATACAACTCTACCTGCCCGAATTAAATTTTAGTATACAATATTTAACATTTGGCAGGATCCGTCCATTACACACAAATGCAGTAATATTCGCATTCGTAGGAAACCTGATCTTTGCAGGTGTCTATTATTCTCTTCAGAGATTATGCAAAGCGAGGATGTTCAGCGATAAATTAAGCCAGTTCCACTTCTGGGGATGGCAGTCAATAATTGTTCTCGCGGCAATAACACTGCCGATGGGATTTACAACAAGCAAGGAATACGCAGAACTTGAATGGCCGATCGATATTTTAATAGCTCTTGTATGGCTCGCATTTGGAGCCAACATGCTCGGCACAATTATTAAACGCCGCGAAAAACATATGTATGTTGCTATCTGGTTCTATATTGCAACATTTGTAACTGTAACTGTTCTTCATGTTGTAAACTCAATCGAAGTCCCGGCGGGATTCCTTAAGAGTTATCCTGTTTATGCAGGTGTCCAGGACGCACTAGTTCAATGGTGGTACGGACATAATGCTGTCGCATTCTTTCTTACAACACCATTCCTAGGACTGATGTATTACTTTCTACCAAAGGCAGCAAACAGACCTGTTTACTCATACAGATTATCGATACTTCACTTCTGGGCGTTAATCTTTTTATACATCTGGGCAGGGCCGCATCATCTTCTCTATTCTGCATTACCCGATTGGGCTCAATCCCTGGGAACGGTTTTTTCACTGATGCTTATCGCTCCTTCCTGGGGAGGAATGCTGAACGGATTATTGACCCTCCGCGGAGCCTGGGATCGTGTCCGTGATAACCCGATACTAAAATTCATGGTTGTCGCAGTTACTGCATACGGCATGGCAACATTCGAAGGGCCGATGCTCTCACTTAAAAACCTAAATGCAATAGCACATTTTACCGACTGGATAATATCCCACGTACACGTTGGCGCTCTCGGCTGGAATGGCATGCTCACTTTCGGAGTACTCTACTGGATGGTTCCGAAAATGTGGAACACAGAGCTCTATTCCAAGAAACTGGCTAACGCGCACTTCTGGATTTCCACTCTCGGTATTGTATTTTACGCGGTTCCGATGTACTGGTCGGGTATAGCTCAATCATTGATGTGGAAGCAATTTACTCCTCTCGGAATTCTCCAATACCCTAATTTTCTAGAAACAACGCTTCAAATAATTCCTTTTCACATAATAAGATCTTTCGGCGGATTCCTGTTCCTGTCCGGAGTATTTCTGATGGCTTACAATCTTCTTAAAACCGCCAGACAGGGTAAGTTTGTTAAGAATGAGGAAGCAGAAGCTCCTCCGCTCATCCTGGAACACGATAAGCCGAAACGCGGTATGATTCACCGCTGGCTCGAAAAGAGGCCGGTTCAGTTTTCTATTCTGGCTACAATTGCAATTCTCATCGGCGGCGTAGTTGAATTTATTCCGACATTCATTGTCAAATCGAATATTCCGACTATTGAAAGCGTTAAACCTTATACACCGCTTGAGCTTCACGGTAGAGATATCTACATTCGCGAAGGATGCAATACGTGTCACTCGCAGTTAGTAAGGCCATTCCGATCCGAAACCGAACGTTACGGTGAATACTCGAAAGCCGGAGAATACGTATACGACCACCCGTTCCTCTGGGGATCGAAACGGACCGGTCCCGATCTTCACAGGCAAGGTGGTAAATACTCTAACCTCTGGCACTATCTCCACTTCGAGGATCCGAGACAGATGTCGCCCGGATCAATTATGCCTCCTTACCCGTGGTTACTTACTCAGACTCTCGATACTTCAGCCACTGCGGCAAAAATAAAAGCGCTGAGATCGATCGGTGTTCCGTATGACGAAGGATACGAAAAATTTGCTAATGAGGATCTTGAAAAACAGGCTAACATGATTGCAGATGACCTGATCAATAACGGAATACCTGCCGACTGGGACAAAGACGTAATTGCTCTTATCGCCTATCTGCAAAGACTCGGAACGGATATAAAGGGGAATAAAGCGAAATGATCTCGAAGTATTTAAGCTCGATAGAAGGTATTTCAATTTTCCCGGTGATCGGATTAATCCTTTTTTTCCTGGTATTCGTTTTCCTTATAATATGGGTTGTCCGGCTCGATAAAAAATATCTGTTCAAAATGGGCAACCTGCCATTTGAAATAAAAAATGAAAATCATAATAATCCTGAGATTGATAATGAAAAATATAAATAGAAAATTTTATCTGATCGCGACATTGTTATTTACAATTACGGCCTTTTCGAATCTTATTGCTGCTGAAGGAGAAGATACTGTTGATAAAGTGATGAAATTCATGCTGGTAGTTACAATAATAATGATCGCTTTCGTATTATGGCTTATTGTAGTCTACAGCGAGAAGCAGGATTCTGAAGGAAAGATTTTCAAATCCCCTTTTACTGCTTTGACAAAATTTCTTACGCGTTCTACTCCAATAGAAAAAGAACAGGAAATCCTTCTTGCACATAATTACGACGGAATACGTGAACTCGATAATAGAATTCCGCCATGGTTCCATATCCTCTTTTACGGAACGATAATCTGGGCTGCTATTTACATGCTCGCATTTCATGTTTTCGACGATGGCCAGGTTCAGTCCACAGAATATAAAGTCGAGATTGAACAGGCAAAGCTCGAGCGCGAGTTCCTCATACGAACAGGCGCGTTTATAAATGAGGAGACCGTTAAATTTGTTAATGATCCCGCCTCTATTGCGGAAGGGAAAGAAATTTATATTAAAAACTGCGCTACATGCCACGGACAGAGCGGCGAAGGTCTTGTAGGTCCGAATTTAACCGACGATAACTGGATTCATGGCGGAGGTATAAAAAATATATTTAAAGTGATCAAGTATGGAGTGCCTGCAAAAGGTATGATCAGCTGGGAAACACAGCTCGATCCTAAGAAGATGCAGGCCGCTTCAAGCTATATAATTACCCTGCAAGGCACTAATCCGCCTAACGGTAAAGCGCCTGAAGGCGAAAAATGGATTGAACCTGAAACTTCTGAAGGAAGCTGATAATTACTTTGCCTGTATCAACAACTGAATTTAATAAACAGCAGTTCTTTTTCAGGTTAATACAATAGGTATTTAATTGCAGATTTGAATCTATGGAAAATGAAATAATACAGGAAGAATCCTTCAGGGATTCGATATCAACTGTTACAAAGGAAGGTAAGCGTGTCTGGATCTATCCTAAAAAGCCATCCGGTAAGTTTTATAATGCCAGAACTTTAGTAAGTATTTTTCTTCTGGTTTTTCTGTTCGGTGTTCCTTTCATTAAGATCGACGGACATCCGTTTATTATTCTTAACGTAATCGAACGGAAATTTATTTTATTCGGAATCCCGTTCGGACCGCACGATCTTCATCTTTTTGCGCTTACAATGATTGCATTCATCGTATCGATTTTCCTTTTCACAGTTGTTTACGGAAGACTATTCTGCGGCTGGATCTGTCCACAGACAATTTTTATGGAAATGGTTTTCAGAAAGATAGAATACTGGATAGAGGGGGATGCATCTAAACAGAGGATATTAAACAAGTCGCCTTGGAATGCCGTAAAATTCCTTAAAAAATCCTCCAAGCAGTTAATCTTCTTCGTTCTGTCATTTATTATAGCAAATATATTTCTTGCTTATATAATCGGAATCGACGAGCTGCAGAAATATATATCCGCTTCACCCTCCGAACATTTCACTACATTTCTGGCAGTCCTGATTTTTGCGGGACTTTTCTACTTTGTTTTTTCATATTTCCGCGAGCAGGCTTGTACTCTGGTATGTCCGTACGGAAGGCTTCAGGGAGTAATGCTCGATCAGAATTCTGTTGTAATTCATTACGATTATAAGCGGGGCGAACCGAGAGGTAAAATAAGAAAAGACCAGATTCAGAACTCAGGCGACTGCATCGATTGTTATTTATGTGTGGATGTATGCCCCACAGGAATCGATATCCGAAATGGTACACAGCTTGAATGCGTAAACTGCACCGCCTGTATTGACGCGTGCAACGATGTAATGGATAAGGTAAATCGTCCGCGCGGATTGATCCGTTATGCGTCGAAGAACCAGATCGAAACCGGGAAGCAGCCTTTAGTTACTCCAAGATCCATCGGATATACACTTGTTCTGATCCTGTTAACTGTCCTTATTATTTTCCTTCTCGTTAACCGCTCGCCTGTTGAACTAAGTATTTTAAGGAGTCCGGGATTACTCTTTCAGGAACAGTCGGACGGAAGGATCAGTAACATATACGACCTGAAGATTGTAAACAAAACATTCGATCAATTACCCGCTTCTCTTGAGCTTCAGAACCTGAACGGTGAAATTAAATTAATAGGAAACGATCTTATTGTTAATCCTCAGGGTGTTACCGAATCCAAATTCCTCGTTATCCTTCATAAGAGTGAAATAAAAGCGATGAAGACCCCGCTGCAAATTTCGGTTAAATCGAACGATAAAGTTCTTGATGTTATTCAGACTTCATTTCTCGGGAAGGTAAAATGAAAATATCATGGGGAGTTAAAATCGCCGCAACATACATAATCTTTGTAACCGGCGTAATAATTATGGTTATGATTTTTATGAATCAGGATGTGCATCTCGTTACCGAAAACTATTACGCAAAAGATCTCGAATATCAGGAACAGATAGACAAAATCGACAGGACAGCCCGGCTGAAGGAGCAGCTTGAGATTGTAAATCTTCAGAGCGCTATAAAGTTTGTTTTCCCCACCGAGTTCAGTTCCGGGGTTATTTCAGGCCATATTCATTTTTACAGGCCGTCCGATCAGTCACAGGATTTTGGTGTAGAGATAACAAACGATTCAGCCCATGTTCAAACGATTTCTACCGTAAAGATGATGAAAGGCGTTTGGAAAGTAAAAGTTGATTGGGCGGCAAACGGAATTACTTATTACAACGAAAAAATTCTGATGGTGAATTAATGGAAATATGGACCGGTTTCGTAGTCGGATTATTCGGCAGTCTTCATTGTATCGGAATGTGCGGCCCGATTGTTCTTGCATTACCGGTAATAGGGGATTCTCAATTAAAGGTTTTTACGGGACGGATACTCTACAACTTCGGCCGTATACTAACATATACAATTCTTGGTGCTTTATTCGGACTCTTCGGAAGCCGGCTGGTCCTGTTCGGATTACAGCAGGATCTATCGATTGCTTTCGGCGTAATAATTCTTGCATATATTTTTACACCGAGAAAAATTAAGGCCAAGATTGCCGGTACGTTCATTTACCGTGAAACAACAAATTTCATTAAGAGCCATTTTGCCAGAATGATTGCGAAAAAATCAAATTCATCTTTATTTACGATCGGAGTATTAAACGGACTATTACCTTGCGGATTTGTATATGTCGGGATTGCGGGAGCTGTTTCTACGGTTAACTGGCTTTCGGGTGCTTTATATATGACAATGTTCGGACTAGGGACATTCCCGGTTATGCTTGCAACTGCTGTCTTCGGAAAAATCATAAATGTAAATTTTAAAAGGCGGGCTAACAAATTGATTCCCATATTTGCGGTAGTACTTGCCCTCTTATTCATTTTGCGGGGATTGAATCTGGGAATTCCTTACTTAAGTCCGAAATTCTCAAAGGCTGCTATCAACGAAGAGATTCATAATTGTCATTAGAATTTTTCAGGATCTGCTCCTGAAGCTTTTTCAACATACCTATTAATTCAGGGATTTCAATCCGCGAAACGGCTTTCTTAATGTCGTACCATTTTCTAATTCTGAAATAATCCTCTTCCCACTTTTCGTACTCTTTTGTTACCAGCATAGGAAATACTCTTACATTACAAACTCCGCCCCATTTTTCGTATTGATATTCGCCTATATAGTTTTGACTTACAATTCCCTCAACACCTGCTTCTTCAATTGATTCTTTTAAAGCTGATTCCTGAGGTGTAAGTCCCGATTCTATTATCCCTTTTGGAACAATCCACTTCCCTTTTCTCGATTTAATAAGAAGAATTTTAATACTGCTTCCATCAATCTTATATGGGATAACAGCCGATTGATCGTAAATATTTGAAGGATAGTTGTACATATATTGTTACAAAGATAAATATTTTTTCAACTACTGGAATATTCTTTCCTGATATTGTCAGATATTATAATTTAAGGATAGGAAGCAGATTTGCATCACAGGACTGACAAAATCAGTTAGACTCTACTTATTAATTTATTAAATTTGTGCGTCGGATTATGAATAGAACCTGGAACATAGAATGAAAAACTCTCTTCTGAAAAAAGCAGAAGAATACGCACTTTCGATTTTATATGATAAGACTCCAAAAGCGCACGTGTATCACGACGTTAACCATACGCAGGAGGTTATAGCATCTGCCCTGGAAATCGGAGAGGCAGAGAATTTAACGGAGGAGGATCTCGAAATTGTTCAGCTTGCAGCCTGCTTTCACGATGTGGGATATGTAAAGAAATCAGACAGCCATGAGGAAGTAAGCGCAGAATATGCCGGTGATTTCCTTGCAAACGAAAAATACCCTCCGGAAAAAATCGAGAAAGTTAAAGGCTGCATTCTTGCGACGCGCGTACCTCAGAAGCCGAAGAATCTTCTCGAAAAAGTTATTTGCGACGCGGATCTCTCCCATCTCGGAAAGAAAAATTTTATCAACAGGAACGACCTATTCCGAGTTGAGTTTGAACATCATTTCGGCCGGTCTTTAACGGAGCTGGAGTGGCTTGAAAAAAGCATTGAGTTTATGTCGGAGCATAAATTTTTTACATCGTATGCAAGAGAGGTTTTAGAACCTCTAAAACTAAAGCACCTGAATAAATTAAAAAATATTCTTTCCGAACTAAGATCATTCCGATCCTGATTAAGCACCGGTTACATGAAAAAATTATTTTTAATACGGCATGCAAAATCGAGTTGGGGCGAATCCGGACTTACTGATTACGAGAGACCCTTGAACAAACGTGGCGAACGCGACGCCCCCTTTATGGCACAACTCCTGAAAAAAGAGAAAATAAATCCCGATGCCGTCTATTCCAGTCCTGCTTTAAGGGCAATTACAACAGCAGAAATTTTTGCCGGGGAAATCGGTTTCGACTTAAAAAAAATTATCATCGATGATTCAATATATGACAGCGGAATCAGGGAGCTTGAAACGATTGTCCAGAAAATTTCCGAATCTTATAAGAAGGTCTTCTTGTTCGGTCACAACCCGGCTATTACATTATATGCAAATCATCTGGGGAATAAATTAGTGACAAATATTCCCACATGCGGTATTGTTGGGATTGAGTTTTATGTTGAAAGCTGGAAAGATGTTGAACGCGGTAAAGGTAAAACCTTCTTTTTCGAATTTCCTAAAAAATATTTCGATTGATTACCTGAATGTTAACCGGCTGTTTATCGGCCGGCTTTAAGTCATTTAACCAGTTTCGAAATTGTTTTAAACTGGTCTGTACCGCATACTTCCAATAATTCAAACAGAACAGATTCCGTGAGAGTAATTTCAGCACCGTTTGAATTCATTCTCTTGAGCGCGATATTGTAATCGAACTCTCTTCTAGAAGAGACCGCATCGGAAGCAACCTGAACCTGAAAACCGGCAGCTATAAGATCGAGCGCTGTCTGCAATACGCAGACATGCGATTCAATTCCGCACAGCACAACCTGCTCAACTCCTTTGGCTTTAAGTTCATCGAATAAACCGGGAGCGCCGGCGCAGCTGAAACTCAACTTTTCAACAGCATTTGCGCTTTCGAGTGCCTCTTTAACAAAACTGCTGGTCGGCCCCAATCCTTTAGGATACTGTTCGGTATAATAGACCTGCAGATTCAATGTTCTAAATCCTTTTATCAGCTTTATTGAATTCTGAACTACTCTCCCGCTTTCAAATATAACCGGCAGGATTCTCTCCTGAATATCGATAACAATTAGAGCCGATTTGTCTTTCTTCAAAATTCTGCTGTGTCTTTCCATTTACAAATCTCGTAAAAATTAATAGATCGGATTCATTCCGTACTTTCCGCACGAATACATCATCAGAATGGAGGCCAGGTCGATGGCCGCTCGTTTCTCTTCATCCTCATGTATAATAAGATCATAAACATCGGCAACAAATTTCATGTTAGTAAGAATTTTCTTCAACTCCGAATAAGTAGGTTCCCCGTGCCATTGTGCGACTCGCTTAATCAGATTTTTTTCGTTACGGCGTAAGAATTCCGAGAATGTAATAAAGTTAAAACTCAATTTGGTACGCGGACTGCCAATGGTCATCAGGTCGTTTGTGTACTGATCGAATTTATTTGCAAGGTCTTCGTTTTTATCGTACATCAGGTACTTAGCTTTCAGAGGAGTAAATTTAGCACGCGTTGTCACTTTGAATTTTGGAATAAGTGCATATCCGTCGAAACTTCTTATCCCTGTTCCCTTCTCGATATATTTCCATCTCCGCAGAAGCTGGGTTGTTGACTGGACGGAAACGACCTTATCGAGTTCACTATCTATCACAACAAAGTTACCTTTCTGATAGCTTACAACCGTTGTCCAGTGTTCCCAGTTTTTTACGCTCAGAATGCAGGGATGACCTTTCTTCAATTCGTTAACGAGCATTCTTCGGGCGTCGTCGGGATTACTCGATTGAAAATGTTTCATCTTACAATCAAATCTCCGGGCGGCCCGTGCAAGACCAAATTCATCAGTACCGGACCACCAGGTACTTCCGGCAATTATTCCAATCTGATCTTCGTCCTTGAAAATGCCAAGCATGACGAGAGCGTGTTTCAATGCAAAAGGACCGCATTGATATTTATTCGGCTGCGGATAGAAACTCATATAATCACTTATTCAAGTTGAGTGCAAAAATAGCAAAACTTTTGAAATGCAAAACAGAATTGTTTACCTTTGTAAAAAAAAATGGTTCTCGACGTGAAAGTAGCCATCCTATTTAACGAGCCGATTCAGGATAAATCGAAGAAAGCCAAAATGCCAAAGGAAGGCGACCTCGATTTCGATCCTGTATTCAGTCTTCAGGAGATCAATCCGATAGAAGAATTTGAGGGAATTGCAAAATCACTTAGGAAATTCGGGTATGAGGCATATACTCTTAACATACGTGACGATCTGCCGCTTTTTTTCAGGGATATTGAAAAGAACAAACCCGATGTAATATTCAATTTTGTAGAGCTTTTTCACGACCAGCCGCGCCTGGAAATGAATTTTACCGGTCTGCTGGAACTCTTAAACATCCCGTACACCGGAGCTACTCCTCTGGCTTTAGGAACATGTCAGAACAAAACCCTCACTAAAAGGATTCTAAGAGCCGCAGGTATCCGGACCCCGCGGTTCAAAATAATAAAGCATATGACCGAATCTTTCAGGACGGGTTTGAAATACCCTCTTATAGTAAAACCGGCGTGGGAGGATGCCAGCGTTGGAATAGACAATAACTCCATCGTCAATAACCTGGATGAACTTAAAAAGCGTGTCGATTATGTAATAAGTTCGTTCAAACAACCGGCATTAATTGAAGAATTCATATTAGGGCGCGAGTTAAATGTTGCCGTCTTCGGGGATAAGAATCCTGTGGTGCTTCCGATCAGCGAGATAGATTTCTCGGAGCTTCCCGATCATCTTCACCCTATAGTTAGCTTCCAGGCAAAGTGGGATCCGCTCCACGAAGCATATCATAAAACTATTCCGATCTGTCCTGCTCAGTTGCCCAAGCGGATTCAGAAACAGGCTGAGAAAATGGCGCTAATCTGTTTTAAAACAATGGGTGTAAGGGATTATTCGAGAGTGGATATGCGTCTTTCAAAAACAGATAATAAACTTTACGTCCTTGAGGTAAATCCAAATCCCGACTTGACTGAAGATGCGGGATTTATGAGATCGGCCAGTCATGCCGGATACGATTACGCAACAGCACTTAAAATGATAGTTGATTTTGCGTACGAGAGAAGGCATGTGGATTCATCTGTATCAACTGATCACAGGTAAATAATTTCAGGATTCAATTCCTTTTCTTGTTAAAACACCTGTCTGGTAATAGTGTTTAACTTCTTTCATTTCTGTCACAAGATCTGCAGCATCAATTAATTCCTGAGGGCAATATCTGCCGGTAAGAATCAATTCAACATTTGCCGGTTTCGATTTAATAAAATCCAATACTTCAATTGTATTAAAAAGTTTGAAGTAAATTGCGACACATACCTCGTCGAGTACAACAAGATCATAATTACCGCTTATCATTTTATCTTTAGCCCGCCGAAGCCCTGCAGCAGCTTTTTTCAATTCATCGGAAGGCGGAAGTTCTTTTTTATAGACGAAATCGTCTCCGCCGCATTGCTCAATTTCAATCGAGTGATTCAGATTTTTCAGGCTTTCAACTTCGCTGTAGGGATATTCCTTCATGAACTGAATGATGTAAGATTTCATTCCGGCACCAGCGGCACGGAGGGCAAGTCCGAGTGCAGCCGTTGTTTTTCCTTTACCGTTTCCGGTATAGATCTGAACAAAACCTTTATCCATTTTTTCTTTCATAATCTTTTTTCCTCTGTTCAATTTTTGCATTTGCTTCGGAACGCTGCTTGTCTGAATAATTGATCCAATGAATAATCTCATTTACAGTTCTAAAACATCCTGTACAAAGATCTGAACCGGGGGGCACGAAACATCTGTTTGTACAGGGAGACTCGATCGAATATTCCATTATTTAACCTTTCCAGAGAGTTTACTTACCCTTACTAAATATAGATTTTGAACGAAAAGTTTCAAAACATTCGTAATTTTTATTTGGAATTATAGCCGGAAACGCTGTTTCTAAAAATAATTTATGTATTAACGGAAATTGTATTTCTTATGTAGTTTTGTAATCAGAATTTTTGCTAATAAAAATGATCCTGATATGAAAAAGAATATATCGCTTTTTATTGCCGGCACCGGAGTGGTAGGGTCTGAATTGTTGAACTATCTGAAAAATAATTCCACTTTCGATTTATACAGTAATTCGTTCATAATAAGAGTGGTTGGAATTGTAAACCGATCCGGGATGTTTATCGATGCTAAGGGAATCAATCTGAATAAGTGGAAAGATCTTTTGGTTAACAATGGAAAAGTAACAGATATGAATGAGTATATCGACCGGATGACGGGAAGCGGATTCCAAAAGGCAATTTTTGCCGATTGTACCGACGGAAGCGATCTAAAAAATCACTACAGAGAGATCCTTAAAAAAATTCCGGTTGTTACTCCCAACAAATCGGCAAATTCGGGATACTATAAGGACTATGTTAAGTTAAGGGAAATAGTACAGAAATACGGGACAGGATTCCGGTACAGCGCAAATACAGGAGTGGGACTTCCGGGTATCGATCTGATTCATTCAATGAGAGAAGGCGGAGATAGAATCATTGAAATAAAAGGACTCTTCTCGAGTACGATGAATTACATTCTGGAAAACATGATTTCAACCGGACGGTCTTTTTCCGATCTAATAATTGAAGCAAGAGAGGAAGGATTAACAGAGCCTGATCCGAGAATCGATCTTAACGGAATTGATTCCGCCCGTAAAATACTTATACTGGCGCGGGAGGCCGGGGCTGCAATTGAATTGGATGATATAAGAATTCAGAACCTTGTTCCGGCAAAATTAAAAAGCTTAGATTCAGCAGAGCAGTTTCTCAAAGCGATAAGATCCTACGATTATCATTTTGAAAAACTGAAGCGGAGATCGCTAAACATGAATTGTAAGCCTGTCTATTCGGCTTCTTTTAAAAAAGATAAAGGGCAGGTTAAAATTGAGATGGTAAATTCAAATCATCCTTTTTATTCTGCCGGTTCAAGCGAAAAAATATTATTGATCAGATCGGAATTCTATAATAAGTATCCTTTAATAATAAAAGGATCGAGCGGGGGTGCAAAAGCTACTGCGGCTCTTGTAGTTTCTGATATTTTAAAATTGGCAGGATAAAGAAGGAACGGCTAAGTGCCGTTCCTTACGCAAAAAAAATACTAATCGATTTTTCCGTTCTGAAGTTCTTTAACAAGCCTGTCGGTTTTATAAACAAACTTCAGCGCTTCCATTAATCCCCAGGAATCGGTTGCTACGGTTCTATTATTAGATTCGAGGAAAATAAAATCACCGGCAAGACTTTCAAGATTTCCGTCGTGTACCAATCCAACAACTTCCTTGTTCTTATTAATAACGGAGCTTCCCGAGTTACCGCCGACAATATCATTAGTAGAAGCGAACCCGATCGGAACTGAGAGGTCGAAGCCTTCCGGAATATTCTGCCATCTCGTATGTAATCCCCAGGGATAAGGTTTTTTCCCGAAGGAATACCATCTATCCCACAAACCGAAATAGGTGGTTTTGCCCGGTGCTAATGTCCCGTTATATTCGTATCCTTTAATAACGCCGTCGGAAATTCTTAGAGAACTTGTAGCGTCCGGCGGTATCTGATTGCCGTAAACCGAGAATATAACTTCACCCAGCTGCTGATTCAGAACAGAAAGTGTATTCTGGATTTCGCGGTTCTTAGGATCAAGCTCGGCTCTCTTTTTTGCTACATAGTTTACAAATCTGATCAGAGGGTCGTTCGAATTTAGGATCTGATCCGGAGTGTTTTCTTTTACGAACTTGTCGAGCTTCTCTTTGGATGTTAAACCGGAAGCCGAAAGGAAATAAGAAATTGCCTCATCACCAATCTTACCTCCGAATAATTCTTTTGTAATAAAGTGGTCGCCGCCCAGAATAACGTTAAGATAACTTACCGATGCACGCAAATTTCTGTTCTCAGCTTCAACGTTAAAATTTACCGGGAATAGTTTTTCAATCGTAGTACTTAAGGAATCTTTACTGTATTTTTTTTCTCTTTCGTTCTCCGGAAGTTTCAACTGATTTGCATATTTTAAAACATCCTGAGCTAATGTTATATAAGGAGATCTGAGTCCAAGAGTCAGATAATCATTGTAGAATCCATTAAGCTCATTAATAGCACTTTGAATTGCTGTCCAGATATGTCCGTATTTAGCTTTTAGCCCGGGATCGCTGTTAACCTTTGCAATCAGATCTTTTTCAAAATCTCTTTTCTTAGCCATTATAAGTTCATCACGCAGACCGAGGTAACGCCCCGCAAAAGATTTTCTGCTGTTGCCAACACCCAGAACCGAGTTAAGCATTTCATCAAATTTTTCGGGATGAGCTTCAAACTGTTCGTATGCGTTTTTATAGGACTCATTAAGCATTGCAAGAAAATATTTATACTGTTTATCGCGGAAGAATTCTAGCTGGGCAACAGATAATAAACGCTGAGTGCTTCCAGGTCTGCCGACAACAAAAATCGGTTCCCCTTCCTCGGCGCCTTTGGCACTGAATTTAAAGAAGTGATTTGTCTTAACCGGTTTATCATTTTCATAAGCACGGAAGAACATGAAGTCGAGTTCATAACGCGGATACGTGAAGTTATCCCAGTCCCATCCGGTTGCCGCAATCTGAAAATCCGGGGCCATTACTAACCGTATATCGCTGTAGCGCTTATAGGCGTATAACGAATACTTGCCTCCCTTGTAAAGTTCGATTACTTTACAGACAAGTCCGGTTTCCTGGTTATACTTGTTTTCAATTTCGGAAATCTTTGCGGTACGGTTCTTAATTTTTTCATCGTTTGTTGTACCGCTTTTAAATGCCTCGAGTACTTCGTCGGTTACGTCGGAAATTGTTATCAATTGGTCTACAAACAATCTGGGGACTTTAATCTCCTTATCCATTGTACCGGCATAATACCCGTCGCGCAGGTAGTTCTCCCCTTTTGGGGAGAGGCCAAGCAGAACATTTCTTGCGCAGTGATGATTGGTCATTATCAGTCCGTCTTCCGACACAAAAGCAGCAGAGCATCCGCCGCCGAACTGAAGAGCGGATTTCATAACATCTTCCAACCATTCCTGTGTCGGACGAAAGCCATAGGTTTTCTCGAAGTAGTCGACAGGAACCGCGTCGAATGTCCACATCGTTCCCATTTCTTTCAAGTCGAATTTAACTTTTGAAATATCAACAGGTTCGTAAATCGATTGTGCGTTTAGTATTATGCTTGTAAAAAGAAATAACGGAATGAGCAAAATGTTTTTAATACTTTTCATTTCAACCTCGGTATGATTTGATAAAAAATCCGGCAGCTGCCAGATTTAAAACATTTGTGTCCTGATGACCCGATCGAAATATATTTCAATCCGGTCACCAAGACACTAAGACACATTAATAGGAATAGACCCCTATTGGGACAATTTCCCTTCTTTCAACTCTTTAACAAAGCGTTCTGCTTTATAAATTTTTTCGAATGCTTCCATCATTCCGCGGGCATCAACCGAAACGCAGCGGTTTTCATGAGGCATAAAAATAAAGTTTCCGTAAATGCTCTCCATGTTGCCGTCGAACGCAAGACCAACAACTTCGGCATTCTTGTTTATTACGGCGCTTCCGGAGTTACCGCCTACTATGTCATTTGTAGAAGTGAAATTCAACGGAGTAGCTAAATTAATCTTCGAAGGATCATTCCACATCGGGTGGAGATTCCACGGATATTCCTTGTAGAATGAAGAATTTCTGTCGTACATACCGTAGAAAGTTGTAACTGTCGGAGCCATTGTTCCGTTATAGTCGAAACTTTTAAGCACGCCGTCGCTAATTCTGAGTGTAAAGTTTGCATCGGGCGGAATAGTTGTACCGTAGAAATGGAACACAACCTGGCCGAGCATATCATCATATACCTGTTCTGTGTCTGTGATTTCCTTTGCCTGTTTCTGAAGATCGGAAATTTTATCCTGAGTTTGGAGAACGTAGTAGATGAATGGATCTTTGCAGGTCAATATCTTTTCCGCACCTTCTTTTGCGAGTGCCACAAAATTCTTTTTATCGGTCAATTTTGATTTCGACATTATATAGTCGGCTGCTTCTTTCCCTTTTTTATTCTCAAATAAATATTGAACAAGAGGATTGGTGTCGCCGAGGTTCATTCTAATAAAATCCGCCTGGATGGTAAGTTTAGTGTACTCGAGAGGTTTATCAATATTTTCAGGATACATCGCATTTAAAGTTGAATCGAGTTTTGCTCCTTTATACTTGGCATCTCTTTCAGCTTCAGGTTTTTTAAGTTCCTTTGCAAGGTTCACAAGATCACGGGCGATTAAAAAGTACCTTGATGAATAAGTTGGATTCAGAGAATATGCCGACATAAGAGGTCCGATCTTCCTCATTTCCGCTCTTGTTGCAGAGAGGTTATCCCAAATTCCGCTGTATTTTTCTTTCAGATCCTTATCCGCCATTACTCTTTCTTTCAATGATTTTTCAAAAGCGATTTTCCTTGCGAACAGGTACGGGTCGGTTAACCCTTTGTAAGTCTGATGAAATACTTTCTGACCGTTGCCGATCTGTCTGCGGATTCTTTCATAGATATCTTTGTTGGCAGGATTGATCGATTTCAATGTTTCGAGGGCTGCGAAATAATTATCGGCCAGGAATGAGTTATTCCGGTAAGTGATATCGCGAGCATACTCTAAGAAAGAGACTGCTTTAAGGCGCTGGGTGCTTCCGGGATTTCCGACAGTAAATACAGGTTCGCCCGGCTGGATTCCTTCGGTAGAAAATTTGAAAAAGTTTTCTGCCTTAACCGGTTTTCCGTCTTCATATGCACGGAGGAATGTACAATCCAGATTGTAGCGAGGGTAAGTGAAGTTGTCGTAATCGCCGCCGAAATATGCAGCCTGGTAATCCGGTGCAAATACCAGACGGATATCGTCATAACGTTTGTATCCGTAAATTGAATACTTACCGCCGTTAAAGAGCGAAATGAACTGGCAGTTCAAACCTGTTTCCGCTTTGTACTGATCGAGCAGTTTTTTTGAGATCTCATCTTTCAGTTTTGTCTTTTCTTCGTTTGTCTTACCGGCAGCAATTGCGTTTCTTACTTCATCTGTAACATCTTTCGTAAACACGAGCTGTTCGGTCCAGTAGTTAGGGATCTTTCGTTCTTCTCCGAGTGTTGCAGCAAAGAATCCGTTGTTAATAAGATCTTCACCATCTTTCTGAACTCTTCTCACAAGACCTTCTGCGCAGTGATAGTTTGTCATCATTAATCCGTCTGCTGATACAAACGAGGAGGTACATCCCGGAACACGTAATGCGGAAAGTCTTACATCATCAAACCAGTCCTGAGTCGGTTTGAATCCGTAAGTCTTTTCAAAATGTTCGAACGGTGGATAATCGAAAGACCACATCTTACCCGTATCGAATTTTTGAGCTTTTACTGTATCGGGATTAAAATTGATTTGTGCTTGAACCTGGAGAGAAAAGAAGGCTAATAAAATAATTAGCTGACTAAGTTTAAATCGATTTACAAATCGTAACATATTAACACCCAGTTTATTATTGGTTATTTGTTGTTCCAAAAAATATAACAGATAGGAATGAATACCAAGTTAATTGGGGTCAAAAAAAAATGTAAAATTGAATAATTGAGATTCCCGCGGAAAAACTCCCGGGAATCTCAATTTTAGTGATTATTCTACAATTTTTCCTGTTTCCATTTCCCCTGCAATTCTATCTGCTCCGATAATATGCTTAACTATCTGATAGATTGCCTGGGAAGAAAGCGCAACTGACCTGTTTTTCTCGGTAGTATAAATGAAATCGTTTGAAAGCCCTTCCATATTCCCGTCGTGGAGGATTCCGATATATTCAGCCTCTTTATTAATTATGGGGCTTCCGGAGCTGCCGCCTACCGTATCGAATGTACCGACAAAATTGTTCTGTGCGGTTAAGTCGAGATTTCCGTAATTGACCCATCGGGCAGGAAGATCCCACGGCCATTGCTTCTGATGTGAATAGTATCGGTCGTAAAGTCCGTGGAATGTAGTGAACGGAGGAGCTATTGTTCCATTGTATTTATAACCGGAAATCAATCCATCGCTTATTCTGAATGTCCCGGTTGCATCCGGTGCAATTGAAGTTCCGAATACTTCAAAAAGGAGGAGTCCGAGCTGATCCTCAAGAACAGTTTCGGTGTTAATTATTTCCTGAGCCTCTGACTGGAATTTCAATCTTGATTCACGCGTTCCTGCATAATACCTTATGAACGGATCGTTGCTGTTTAAAATGTCATCCGGATTACCCTTTATCAGAGTCAACATAAAATCCTTATCATTTAATTTTGACTCCCGGATCAATTTCTCGGCCATTTTATCACTGTTTAATCCCCCAAAAAATTCTTTAACAACAGGATTATCATTGCCGAGATTAAGTTTAATAAAATCAATAACCATTGCGAGTTTTCTTGTTTCCAGAGGTAAATCTATGGCTGCCGGTAAATTACTAAAAGCCTGCGTTAATCTTTCGGTTCTCATTTCCGCAGGCCTTTGATCTTCAGGAAGTTTCATTGCGTTTGCAAGTTCAACCATATCAAAAGCTCTCTGCAAAAAGATTGAGTTATTCAATCTTGCAAAGGCAGCTCTTTCTCCGGCATGAAGAGAAAGCTCTTTTCTTGTCTTCTCAATTGAATCCCAGATGTGGCCGTATTTCTGTTTTTTAACAGGATCGTTCATCACTACCTTTTTAAGGTCGTTTTCAAATGCCTTTTTCCGCGTCATTAGATACGGATCGAACAAATTCTCTATGAAGCCGTTCTGACGTTTAGCAATATTAGCCGGACCGAACATCAATCCTCTGTAAACATCGGCATTCTCCGGATAGAGTTTAATCATCTCTTCGTAGATCCGGACCATTCCGTTACTCTGGAAAGTATTATTTCTGTAGACAATATCCCGGTTGTATTCAAGCTGTGCAATTGTTTTGAGTCTGTTGGTTGTTCCCGGATAACCGAGTGCAAAAAGAACTTCACCGAGTTTCGGGCCATTGATGTTAAGCTTGAAAAAATTATCGGTCTTTAGCGGTTTACCGTTATTGTCATATACACGAAGTACTGCAAAGTCCGAGTTGTATCTCGGGTATGTATAATTATCCGGATCGCCGCCGTAGAGGCCTACAATCCTTTCTACAAATATAACGGCGCGGACATCTTCGTATCTTTTAAAACCGTAAAGGGAATATTTTCCGCCATGATAAAGAGAGGTTACATTGCAGACCAGTCCGGTTTCTTTTGAATACTTATCCTGTAATTCACGGATCTTAGCATTCTTGAATTCAACTTTTTCATTATCGGACTTGCCTTTATTAATTGCGGCAACTATTTCATCGGTTACATCAACAATAAGAGCAAGCTGCGTAACTGACAGGTTAGGCACTCTCCTTTCATCGGCCAGAGTTTTTGCATAGAAACCGTCCCGCGGTATATTCTCCCCTTCCTTCTGAACCCGCTGCATTATGAAATCAACACAGTGATGGTTTGTAAGGAGAAGCCCGTCCTCGGAAATGAATCCTGCAGAACATCCGCCACCGAACCGGAGAGTTGAAAGACGGATATCATCGAGCCATTCCTGAGATGGTTTGAAACCATAAACCTTGTCAAAATAATCGACAGGCGCATGCTCAAATGTCCACATCTTGCCAATATCGAACTTATCTGCTTTAACCGTATCGGGAATAAATTTCTGCTGAGAAAGTAGAGGGAGGGAAATAATAAAGTAGAGTAAAAATAACTGGAATGAAATTCTTAGAGTTTTGTTCATACGAACCCCCGTTAGTTGAAAGAATACAATTATCAGGGGTAAAAATATATCAGAAGGGTATTAATATCTATTGTCGGGAGCTAATTTCCACATGCAAAAAAGAATAGATATTTTAACAAAGACAAAAAGTGCTATTTACATGTACAGCTCAGGATATAGAAAAGGTTGAATTCTTCTCTCATCCTCGATAGAGCCGTGACAATGGCTGCATTTATTCACATAAAAAATTACAGGCTCTTCTCCTTCGTCAATTGCAAATAGATTTACAATTGTCTGGCAATTTCTGCATTGGACTACATGATGTGTAGTCAGCTTATGTCTGCATTCAGGACATAGAAAGTTGGCTTCAACAAATTCTTCAATAGTTTCGAAATGAAATACGAAACGGCATTTAGAATTGCTGCACTGTGCAAATTTGGACGGAATAGTAGAACTGGTTTCGATATCAACCTCCTCATAGAAAAGCGCACGCAAAATAAACCATGAGATATTCTATTTCTATGCAAAAATTTATCCTTTTTCCAGCCGGCCACCTGATATTGTAATAATAACGGTCAGGTTATCTATCGTGTTCAATAGGGGAATATTCATTATTTTTGATAAATCAATTTTGGAGAATAAATGGAAAGAATTGCTTCTTTCAAAGCTTATGATATAAGAGGGAAAGTGCCTTCGGATTTAAATCCGGAACTGGCTTATAAAGTGGGTAAAATACTAGTAAAATACCTTGATTGTAAATCCGTTGTAATAGGAAGGGATGTAAGAGAATCCTCTCCTGCTCTAGCCGAAGCTTTATCGAATGGAATTACCGATGCCGGCAGTGATGTTTACGATCTGGGCTTATGCGGAACCGAAATGATCTATTTCGGTACCCCATTTTTAAATTCGGATGCCGGTGTAATGATAACCGCCAGCCACAATCCGCCCGAATATAACGGACTTAAGTTTGTTAAAAAAGGTTCAGTTCCCTTGGGATATGATTCGGGATTGAATGAAATTGAAAGAATGATCCTCAATAATGAAATTCCTTCTGATGCACCGGTAAAAGGAAAAGTAATTCAGAAAGATATTATGAGTGAATTTATCGATAGTCTCCAAAAATTTTACAAAAAAGACAAAATAAAACCTCTTAAAGTAGTTGTGAATGCCGGAAACGGATGCGTTGGACCGGCTCTGGACCGGCTCGAAAAAAATCTTCCTATAAGAATGGTGAAAGTATTTCATGAACCGGATTCTAAATTCCCGAACGGTGTTCCGAATCCCCTACTACCCGAAAACCGTCAGCCAACAATCGATGCAATAAAGGAATACAATGCAGACCTGGGAGTTGCATGGGACGGCGATTACGACCGGTGCTTCTTTTTCGATGAGAAAGGAAATTTTATAGAGGGATATTATATCGTTGGCCTGTTAGCCAAATCGATTCTTAAAACGAATCCCGGTGAAAAGATTGTTCACGACCCGCGGCTTACCTGGAACACAATTGAAGTTGTTGAGAAATCGGGCGGTAAGACAGTCGTTTCCAAAAGCGGGCATGCGTTTATAAAACAGAAGATGCGCGAAGTCAATTCGATTTACGGCGGCGAGATGTCGGCTCATCATTATTTCCGCGATAATTACTATTCCGACAGCGGACTGATCCCTTTCCTTTTAATTCTGCAATTAATGTCCGATGAGAATTCAAAACTTTCCGATCTTGTTGAAGAAATGATTAAAGAATATCCGTGTTCAGGCGAGATAAATTCTACCGTCAGTAATGCCAAAGAAAAAATTGAAAAGATCAAAGAGAAGTTTAATGACGGTACTGTTGATGAACTCGACGGATTAAGTGTTGAGTACCCTGATTGGCGGTTTAATATCCGGATGAGCAATACTGAGCCCCTTGTGAGACTAAATGTGGAATCGAGGCAGAATGAAAAACTGATGAATGAAAAGACCGCAGAATTGTTGAATTTGATTCGGAATTAAGCGAATTTCTGATAGTAATTTTTGAATGAACCATAATGATGCATGGTCGTCTAACTACCTGAGAAATCGAAATTTAACATAGAGGAGAAATAAAATGGCTGAACAGGAAAAAGCAATCGACGTAGAAAAACTCTTAAAAAATAAACTTAAATCCGTTAGTGTAGGAACACTCGAAACTTCAATAGCAAAAGTTATCAGCGATCTTTTAGGAGAGGATTATAAGTGTACTATCGGCGAGGTTAAATACACTCTCTTCAGCGGCGCGGATTTTCATGTTAAAGTAGAACTTTCCTACAACCCCGAAAAATAAATTTAATAAGGGGACTCAAATTACACGGTCCCCTATTCTATTTTCCTCAGTTCATCAACAACCCGGTCAATTTCATCAGAAGTATTATAAAAGTGTGGCGAGAATCTTATCATTCCCTCGCGGACGGCACCAAAAATTTTACGCTTAAGAAGTTCCTCATAAATTCTGTTCGCATCCGGATGCCTGAATGTTACAATTCCGGCCAGATTTTTTTCATCAACATCTTTAAGGAACGGATCAATTCCTATTTCTTCGAGTTTCTTAAAAAAATATTTTGTGTTGCTCAAAACCGCCGATTCGATATTTTTCATTCCGGTTCCGGTAAATAATTCGAGTACAGCATCGAAGACAGCAACTCCTAAAGCATTAACTGTTCCGTTCTGGAAACGCTCGGCAGTCTTTTTAAGCTTCAGATCATAATCGAGCAGATTCCACGCGTTCTCTACGGAGGTCCAGCCTACACTGCTCTGAGTTATTCTTTCCTGAAGTTCTTCAGTAACATAAAGGTATGACAAGCCCTGGGATGCCATTAACCATTTTTGAGTCCCCCCGCAGAGAAAATCGACTTTTGATTTTATAACATCGATACCTACGACACCAGTCGCCTGAATGGCATCTACACTGAAGATTATACCTCTGCTTCTGCAAAAATCCCCTAACAGTTCGATATCGGTCCGGTACCCGGATAAAAACTGAACTAGGCTGATCGATATAATCCTTGTCCTGGGAGTTACAGCTCTAATAATTTCATCTGTATCAACAATTCCGTTCTTCGATTTAATGATATCAATTTCAACTCCGGATTGTTTCAGATTAAGGAAAGGATATACATTCGAGGGAAATTCTATATCGTTAATTACAACCCGGTCGCCTGTTTTCCAATTTAAACCGCTCGCAAGTATGTTCAAACCGTTAGATACATTGTCTATCCATGCAATACGATCTGTTTCAGAGCCGATAATCAGGCTTAACTTTTCTTTAGCGCCGGAACTCCAATTTAAAAAAGAAGAGTAATTCTCAACCCTCTCCCCGCTTCTATCCTTCATATATTCCGAGATTCGATCGAGTACAAGCGAACACCAGGGACCGATTGCCGCATGATTGAAATAGATCTGACCTGTTTTAAGATGGGGGAAAAGCTCTCTTACATTACTATTTATCATTTTCCGCTTCCACTCTAAAATTTTCAAAATTTCCTTCGATAATATAATTAGAAACTGGTAAACCATAGAATGAACAAAATATTTGAAATAGCATCAGCATTTTACGGAGTATTCATACCGAAGAAAGATCAGAAATCTTTTATAAACCTTGTCGTTGACTACCTGAATGAAAGATATTCAATTGAAACGGCAATCGGTATGGCATTACAAAAACTCCACTTAAACTAAGGCTTTGCTTGCAGGCAATAGAGCCGGGGCTGGATCAACCCCTTTCAGCTCCGGCATCCCCGAAACAGCAGCTTAAATTGCGGTCGTACACTTACAAATTCCGCAGACTCTTAGAACTAATCCCGCATTAATAACATTTTGTTTTAAATAAAAATATTTTATTTTCTTTTAGTACTAAAATGTCCTGCCCGGACTAGGATAAGTTTATGACAAATGAAATAAACTTCCGCGGCCTATTCAATTCCATCAATTTTCTTTTGGCA
This sequence comes from Melioribacteraceae bacterium, assembly GCA_035362835.1. NCBI lineage: Bacteria > Pseudomonadati > Ignavibacteriota > Ignavibacteria > Ignavibacteriales > Melioribacteraceae > Melioribacteraceae bacterium. The sequence continues at coordinate 88,694 of DAOSDY010000003.1, read as the reverse complement.
TTTTCTCTTATACTGTTTATTCCGGTCAACAACAACTCGCAGGTTGTGAGAGGTAGAGTGATTGAATCGGGGACAGAAAAACCAGTTGAAGATGTGTTCATCTATTTAATGCCGACAGTAAAAACAATTTCAACCTTCCGTGTAAGTGACAGTACCGGCTTTTTCATTTTCACAAATCCGAAATACAGAAGCTTTTATATCAAAACGACTCGATACGGCTATAAAGATTTTCTGGTGGGTAAACTGCTCATACCTAAGACAGATACTCTAGATATTTTAATTGTTATGGAGGCTGTTCCTATTCTTCTTGCTGAAATTGAAGTAAAGGGGAAGAAAGCATTTGAGAATTACGACTCTGATTTAGACAAAGTCGGATTTTATAACAGAAGGGTCTTTGGAAACGGTAGATTTTTTACACGGGAGGAATTTAAAAACAGAAGTGTAAATAATGCCGGAGAACTACTAAGAGGAATTCCCGGACTTCTTGTTACACAAACTCCGTTTGGTTCTTCTATAAATACCACTCGCAGTTTCGGATTACATGATTTTTTCGGAAATGTTATTGTTTATCTAGATGGATTGCTGTTAAGCGAACAAGGAAACGCTCTTGGAATTCTTGATATGATTTCACCCAACAACATAAAAGCCGTTGAATACTATAAATCAGGTATTCATGCGCCCTATCAGTTCAGCAGGGGAAAAGCCGGCGGTGTTCTTTTATTATGGACTGGCAGATAGAATAAACGGAATAGATATGAAAAGTACTTTCCTTTTTATAATCAGTTGTTTATGTGCGTTGCTGATTTTCAGCTCTACCTCACACTCACAAACAATAATAGGCCGGTCATTTGATCTGACATCGAAGGAGCCGGTAGGAGATGTTATTATTTTTCTAAAACCCTCCAAGGAAAAAATATCGGCTATTCAATCAACAGGCGCTGACGGAATTTTCATATTTCCGCAGGTACGACTGAAAGATTTTATTCTTGAGACCAAACGTATCGGTTATCACGACAAAATAATCGAGCACCTTTTCATACCGGCAGGTGATACACTCGAAATTGAGATCGGATTACTTCCGAACTCTGTGGTTCTGGGTGAGGTTACTGTAACAGGCGAGAGACGGGATATGGAACTTGATGCTATCGGATTCTATAAACGAAAACTGGAGAGTCCGGGCAAATTTTATTCGGTAGAAGAACTTAAGCCGATGGGAAAGAATTCTATGAGAGATTTCCTAACGAACATTCCCGGAATAACATATGTGCATAACGATAATGAGTTCTACTTTAAAAGATACGAGAGTTTTAATCAACCGATAATGTTTTACCTTGATGGGGTTCTTATAAATCAGGATTTCACCGCTCCGCCAAACCGTTCAATACTTGGGGGAAAAAAGTTTAACCCTGTAGAGAAAGCTCCAAATCCGGTGGAATTAATAAATCCTCACACAATAAAAGCTATCGAGGTTTACGAACAAAGTATTGATGCCCCTTATCGGTTCAGCAGGGGTAAAACCGGCGGTGTTGTACTGATATGGACAGGGAATTAGAGATATAAAAATGGACCTTGAAATTCCGATTGGCTTTCAAGGTCCACCAAAGAAACAATTTATTTATTATCGAGAAGCGCCTCTATCTGATCCATTACATTGTTCATCTTTGCAATAGCAAGGTCGAAGGCTTCGGAACTTAACGGATCGAGGTCCGCTTTTTTAATCAGCTCAATCGGGTAATCCGAGCTGCCGCCGTTCAGAATATTATAAAATTTATCAACGGCGCTCTGACCTTCGTTCAGAATTTTTTCGGCAAACGCAGTTGCATAAATCAGCGAAGTGGAATACTGATAAACATAATATGTATATCCTACAAAATGATGAATAAACGCCCACTCAAATGCTACATAATCCGGAACAACGCAGACACTGTTATCGTGCCCGTAATATTTTTTAACAATGTCGTAATAAATGCTGCTCATCTCTTCGCCAGTGAGCGGTTCACCGTTTTCAACCTTTTTATGAATTTCCCATTCAAATTCAGCAAATGAAACCTGTCTGAATATAGTAGCCCGCATCAAATCGAGGAAAGTGCCGAGAAGATACAATTTCTCCTCTCTGCTCTTTGCGTTAGCCACCATATAATTGTTTAGAAGGTTTTCATTAATTGTTGATGCAATCTCGGCAACGAATGTAGCATATTGCGCATTTACGAATGGCTGATGTTTGTTCGAGAAATAACTGTGCATAGTATGCCCGAGTTCGTGCGCAAGTGTGGAAACCGATTCAAAATCGTCTGTCCAGTTCATCATTATAAAGGGATGATAGTCGAAAGCAGCACCGGATGAATAGGCTCCGCTTCGTTTTCCGTTTGTAGCAACGTAATCGATCCACCGGTCATCAAAAGATTTTTTAACGGTGGTTACATACTCCTCTCCGAGAGGTTTAAAGACTTCAAGAAGAAGTTGCTGCCCTTCTTCTATTGAGTATTTAAATTCTACATCTTTTACCATAGGAGCATAAAGATCGTAATAATAGAGCTGATCCAAACCAAGCATGCGCGCTTTTAATTTCAGAAAACGGTGAAGCGTAGGAAGATTTTTATTTATCTGATTTATCAGATTCTCATAAACACTTGCCGGAATTTTGTTCGCATCGAGAGATTGTTCAAGTACCGACTTGTATTTCCTGTTTTTTGCGTAGAAGTAATCGGCTCTAACTTTACCAGCCAGGTTAGCGCCGAAAGTATTCTGAAATTTTTTATAACCTTCGTTGAACATAGCCGCCATTACATTCTCACGGTCTTTTCTATTGGAAGAGGCACGGTATTTAGAGTATCCCGCGGCGCTCAATTCAACTTCTTCATCCGTTGAAAGTTTTACTTTTGGATTCGGTTTCTCGGCATTGTCGAAAATTGAATGGACTTCATTCATTGTTGTGGTAATCAAACCGGCACTGGCAAGTATCTCCTCTTCTCTTTCAGTTAAAGTATGTTCTTTCAATCTGAGAATCTCATTCACAAAAAACTGAAATTCTGCCAGTTCCTTCTTCTGATTAAAAAAAGATTTTATCTTCTCCTGATCGATCTTCAGGATTTCAGGACTTAGAAATGAAGCAGCCTCGCCGAACTGTGTTCCAAGTGTAGTCGCCTCCTGATTTAAAGATTGATTAGCCCCGATCCGTAAATCCTCGTCTGCTACTCTGAAGGCATAATCGGAAAGTTTATAATAAAGTTTGTATGTATCGAAGTAAGTTCTTAAGGCATTATAGAAAACATCGGCGCTATTGCCAAGCTGCCCTTTAAATGATTTAAGTTCGCCGATCTGTTTTTCTATAAGAGATTTATCTTTCTGCCATTCGCCGGAATTTTTATAGAGAACGGAATTATCCCACTTAAATTTAACGGGAACGTCTTTCCTCTCCAGGTTTTGCGCAAATGAATTAGTCATTAAACACACCATAATTAAAATGAAAATATATTTTGAATTCATCATTCCCCCATAGATTAAATGAGCGGGGAAAAAATAGATAAAAAAAGGTATCGGAATCCATATCAGTTGCCATTATTACAATCCTAAAAAAATACCCCCGCAGATGCGGGGGTTATTAATATTCATAAATGAAAAAGAAATATTTATTCTTCTTTTTTAGCTCTCAATGAATCCCAGATCATATAAACAGCAATCATACTGAGCATAATTAACGCGACCAATTCGGCTGCATGCGTTTCCTGCCATTCAGTATGAACCCAGTTATACCCGGCATAACGCAATATCGCGCTGATAACACCAAAGAGTGCGCCGCCTGCGATAAAACCGGAAGCAATCAAAGTTCCTCTTTCCCTTCTGGCCGTGTTGAGTTTATCATCCTTACTTCTTGTAGAAACGAAATGAGCAATCAATCCGCCGAATAAGAGAGGCATATTTAATTCCATCGGTATGTACATACCGAGAGCGAATGCGAGGGCAGGAACTTTAAGTACTGTTAAGATTAACGCAAGGAATGCGCCTCCAAGGTATAACACCCAGGGTGCAGGCTGATTGGACATTAGAGGCTGAATTACAGCCGCCATGGCATTCGCCTGAGGGGCTACAAGAGCATTATCGCCTGTAAATCCGTAGGTTTCGTTGAGTATCATAATTATCCATGCAACCGTTGCGGCGGAAAAAATTGTTCCTACAAATTTCCATCTTTCCTGTTTATAAGGCGAAGAACCAAGCCAGTAGCCGATTTTAAGATCTGTAATAAACGCACCTGCCTGCGATAGTGCTGTACAAACAACACCGCCGATTATCAGTGCGGAAACCATTCCTGCCGGACCGCTTAATCCCACCGAAACAAGAACTGCCGACGAAAGTATCAGTGTCATAAGTGTCATTCCGCTTACCGGATTGGTGCCTACAATCGCAATAGCTGTAGCCGCAACCGTCGTAAACAGAAATGAAATTATAAGTACTATCACTAATCCTACCAGTGCCTGAAACAGATTATTAACAACGCCGAAGAGGAAAAATACAAATACAAGTGCAGCTACAACTACAATTCCGATAAATATTATTTTCATCGGAAGGTCCTTCTGTGTCCTGATATTATTTTCGTTAACCTTTTTACCGAACAATTCCTGGAAGCCGAGGGAGAAAGCTTTCTTAATTATGCCCGATGATCTGATAATACCGATCAATCCGGCCATAGCTATTCCGCCAATACCAATATGCCGGACGTAGGATCTGAAGATCTGTTCGGCCGACATTTCATTAATAAGAAGTGAAATATTAGATCCTACAGGTTCAACAATATACTGTCCGAAATAGGCAACTATAGGGACCAGAACAAACCAGGATAGAAATGAACCCGCTGCAATTATGGCTGAATACTTAAGACCAATTATATAACCAAGTCCTAAAATCGCGGTGCTAGAACTAACACGGAATTCAAGCTTTAACTTATCTGCGAGTGTCTGACCAATGCCGACAACTTTGGTAGTAATCACTTCACTCCACCAGCCAAAAGCAGCCACAATAAAATCATATATACCGCCGATCAAACCGGCAACAACCAGAACAAATGCCTGCCCTCCTCCCTTCTCGCCTGCTACAAGAACCTCGGTTGTGGCAGTAGCTTCGGGGAATGGAAATTTACCGTGCATTTCCGAAACAAAATATTTTCTGAACGGGACTAAAAAAAGTATTCCGAGAAATCCGCCGAGCAGTGAAGCGAAGAAGATTTGATAGAAGTCGGCTTCCAGATTCAATATGTAAAGAGCCGGTATCGTAAAAATAGCACCGGCTACAATTGTACCCGATGTTGCCCCGATCGATTGAATAATTACATTCTGTCCGAGAGCTCCTTTTTTCTTAAAAGCAGCAGATAAACCTACGGCAAGGATTGCTATCGGAATTGCAGCTTCGAAGACCTGGCCGATTTTCAAACCAAGGTAAGCGGCAGCAGCAGTAAAAATAATTGCCATAATAATACCGGTAATAACCGAGTAAGGAGTAACCTCCGGGTATTCACTGTTAGGTGACAATACAGGAATATATTCTTCACCCGGTTTTAATTCAGAATACGCATTGTGCGGCAATCCGGTTGTTGTTGGTTTTTCGTGTGAACTCATTTTAGCTCCTGAATTAATAGGATTAGAATTCTACTATTTATGATTTTCCAATTTGCTGTAATCCAATTCGCTGCCTAAAACGCTATGGGGAATCAGAAACACAATCATCATTACTATTGCTGCAATTAATACCCAAAGCTTGGGATTCGGCGATTTTTTGATTTTATACCAGGCAAAGATCCATACAAGAGCTGCGATAAGTGTTTTATTATCGGTAAGATCGTATCCGAACGGAAATCCTGTCCACAATGCGCCGAATGCATAAAGCTGAACGAGCGGGCCTAAGATAAACCCCCCGATCAGAAGAAATCCGAGTGTCCATGAAGTAAGTTTTATAAAATCAGGTTCCCTGTTAAAAAACTCGAGTCCGGTTCTTGTTGAAAGAAGCATTGCCCCGAACATAAAAATAACGTGAGGAATGAGAAGCCAGGCCGGCACTACATCCTTAAAACGGATTACGACAGCTCTATCATTCGGAGCGTCGATTATTTCACTACCCTTTTCCAGCTCTACATAATATTCCAATTTACCGGCAGAAGGCTGCTTTGGAAGAAATGCCGTTAGCGTATCACCGCCTGTCATCTCAACACGATTATATTCTTTGTCGTATTTGTATTTCCTCCAGTACAATGTGCCGGAAATTGAATTATCGTTTACAACTATATCAACCCTGCAATCCCTTACTGTTTCTTCACTTCTCATAAATTTATATTTAATCTCTTTCCCATCGAATTTAATTTTGCCGGAGAGAGGATATGTAGGGCCTGTCATTCTTTGAAAGACCGCGGAAGAGGCTGTGATGATAAATGCAATTATCCAGAAGAGGATGATTTTTTTCATAAATAATTCGGAGTTATTGGTAAAATATGCCGAAACATAGGAAATGTTCCTCTTTTGAACAACGATTTTCGGAAGTCATTCTAAAGTATCAGGATTCATAAATATGAATCTGGATTTAAACAAGATCCGCTCCTGGTTTTAAATTCTATCTTCTCAGGTTCTATTGAAGCATTTATTGTGCTTATTATTATAGCGTTTAAAATGTTTGCACCAGACGGCCAATTCCTTTCTGCACGCACCAATTGAGGCCGGAGAACCGAATGAAGCATATTTGCATGAATAATCGCAGAACAGAGGGTATTCAAATTTTTCTTTATTTCTACTACCGGGTTTCATTTCCTGCAGGAGTTTAATAACAAACTTTATTATTTTTGATGCGGTTCAAATCTAATCAAAAAAGGTGACGTTTTGGAGAGAGAAAAATTTTTTTCCGAATCTTTGAAAGAAAGTTCTGAAGTTAAGTTAGCGATTGAAAAGAAATGTAAATCGGACGTTTTTAAAGCCGCCGATATTCTGATTGAATCCTACAGGAACGGAAAAAAAGTTCTGCTCTGCGGTAACGGCGGAAGCGCAGCAGACTGCCAGCACATTGCTACAGAACTGATGATCAGATTAAGTCACGATGTAAAACGTCCCGCCCTGCCTGCAATAGCGTTAACCACAGATACATCCAATCTTACAGCCGGCGGAAATGATATCGGTTTCGAAAATGTTTTTGCCCGGAGTATTGAAGGACTTGGCAATGAAGGCGATATTCTAATAGCGATTTCAACAAGCGGCAATTCGGGGAATATTATAAAGGCTGTTGAAAAAGCACATGAGAAAAAGATGATTGTGATCGGTTTTCTTGGTGGCTCCGGCGGAAAACTGAAAGGAATGGCTGATTTACCAATATTAATCCCTTCAAATAATACCCAGCGGATACAGGAAGGCCATATTACAATAGCACATATTATCTGCGAGATTGTGGAAAGGGAAATATTCAATTAGGGTTTGGTAACCGGTTTTATCTAATCTCGTTGAGTATTTAAAATCTCGTCGCCGCATCTATAAAAATCTATACTATTTTTTTATTTTAGCATTGAATATTAATAAACTTAGGTACAATACCATGACTGCAAATTTCGACATGATAAAGGGAGTTTACTCGCAAATCCGTAAGAAAATCGAGAATGCGCGTAAGGTTGTAGGGCGTCCGATGACTTACGCAGAAAAAGTTTTATATGCACATCTATGGGATCCGGCTAAATCACCAATGCAAAGAGGAAAAGACTTTGCGGATTTCAGGCTCGACCGGGTAGCAATGCAGGATGCAACTGCGCAAATGGCATTATTACAGTTTATGCATGCCGGAAGAAAAAATTCCGCTGTTCCCGCAACCGCTCATGCCGATCACCTTATTGTTGCTCAGAGCGGATCGGAAGAGGATTTAAAGAGAGCTATTGAGGAGAACAAAGAGGTTTATGAATTTCTTGAAAGCATCTGCAAAAAATACGGTGTCGGGTTCTGGCGGCCGGGTGCGGGTATAATTCATCAGGTTATCTTAGAGAATTATGCTTTCCCGGGCGGAATGATGATCGGTTCCGATTCGCATACTCCTAATGCCGGCGGACTGGGAATGATTGCCATTGGAGTAGGCGGTGCGGACGTTGTGGATGTTATGGCCGGAATGCCTTGGGAATTAAAATGGCCAAAGCTGATCGGTGTGAAACTGACAGGAAAGCTTTCCGGATGGACTTCCCCGAAAGATGTAATTCTAAAAGTTGCCGGATTGCTGACCGTTAAAGGCGGAACCGGTGCCATTGTCGAATATTTTGGAGACGGGGCAAAATCAATTTCTTGTACTGGCAAAGGGACAATTTGCAACATGGGTGCCGAGATCGGCGCAACCACTTCAATCTTCGCTTTCGATGAAAGCATGTCCCGTTACCTAAGAAAAACAGACCGGGCCGATGTGGCAGAACTCGCGGAGAAATTAGCTGACGTTTTAAAAGCCGATGATGAAGTATATGCGAATCCGGAACTCTACTTCGACCAGCTGATAGAAATAAACCTCAATGAATTAGAGCCTCACATTAATGGACCGTTTACACCGGATCTCGCTCATCCGGTTTCCGGAATGAAAGAAGCTGTTGTTCAGAATAATTACCCGGATAAGATAAGCGTTGCATTGATTGGAAGCTGTACCAATTCAAGCTACGAGGATATCGACCGCTCTGCAAATATTGCTCGTCAGGCATTATCTAAAGGACTTAAAGCAAAAGCCCAATTTACAATTACTCCGGGTTCGGAACAGGTACGTGCTACTATCCAGAGAGACGGACAGCTGCAGACTCTTACAGAATTCGGTGGACAGGTTCTGGCAAACGCGTGCGGACCATGCATAGGCATGTGGAAAAGAATGGATATCAAAACCGGCGAACGTAATACAATTATTAATTCGTTCAACAGAAATTTTGCAAAGAGAAATGATAACAACCCGGAAACACTGTCGTTTGTTGCCAGTCCGGAAATAGTGACTGCACTAGCCATATCAGGGTCATTATCATTCAATCCGGAAACAGATTATCTTGTTAACGAAAAAGGAGAACAGGTTAAACTCGATCCTCCCTTCGGCGACGAACTTCCGATGAGAGGATTTGAAAAGGATACAAAGGGCTTCCTCGCACCTGTTAAAGATGGATTCAAGACAGAAGTTAAGATCGATCCGGGTAGCGAGCGTCTTCAGTTTCTTGAACCTTTCAAACCCTGGGACGGCAAAGATTTTACGTCTTTAGCTTTACTTCTCAAGGTAAAAGGGAAATGCACTACAGATCATATTTCACCGGCAGGAAGCTGGCTTAAATACCGCGGACATCTGGATAACATCTCAAAAAATATGTTCCTCGGCGCTATAAACGCATTTAACGGAAATGCCGGCGAAGCAAAGAATCAGCTTAACGAATTTTATCAGCCCGTTCACGAAGTTGCAAGAGAGTATAAAGAACAGGGAATCGGATGGATTGTAGTAGGCGACGAAAATTACGGCGAGGGATCCTCCCGCGAACATGCCGCTATGGAACCGAGATTCCTGGGCGGGAAGGCAATTATTACAAAGTCTTTCGCGCGTATTCACGAAACAAACCTCAAAAAACAGGGAATGCTTCCGTTAACATTCGCAGATCCGAGCGACTACGATAAAATAAAGGAGGATGATACTTTCGACCTGGTTGGTTTAAAGCAATTTGCGCCCGGCAAACAACTGAAGATGGTTGTTAAACATATCGGCGGCACAACCGATGAAATTTGGCTCAATCATTCTTTCAATGCAGGACAGATAGAATGGTTCAAAGCCGGAGGCGCATTGAATCTTATTGCATCCAGCATGAAGAAGAAAGTTGTTAAGAAAAAATCGCCTGCTAAAAAGAAAGTGGTTAAAGAAAAGAGGAAAGTGAAAAAAGAAAGAAAAATTGTTAAGAAAAAGATCGCAAAGAAAAGTGTAAAACCTAAAAAGAAAACTGCAGTTAAAAAGCCGGTTAAGAAAATAATCCGTAAGCCGGCAAAAAAGGTTGCTGGGAAATCGGTTGCTAAAAAAGTAGTTAAAAAGAAAAGCAGCAAAAAAAGGTAATTTACTAAACAGCGGGAGGCTCGAATTCTAGTTCTTATGTACGGTCTCCCGCTTATGATCTTTTCCGATTACGATTTTACAATCTATTAATCCCTCTTCCAAACAATCTTATCCCCCTCTTTAATTCCGTATTTATCCGTATAACCACCTATCACTTCAACCACGTAAATTGCAGGTTTACCCGATGGAAGGGAAACTTCAGAATATGGCTCTGTATTCTTGTAGATCTTCACAATTTCATTCCGTGAATTGACATAGAGAATATCCAGGGAAAGAATTGTATTCTTCATCCAGAAAGCCTGTATAGTTTCGTAAGGGAAAATGAAGAGCATTCCGTTATCTTCCTTCATAGTGCGGCGCATCATAAGTCCCAATTCTCTTTGCTGATCGTCGTCCGCAATCTCGATATCGATTCTGGTAATAGTATCGCCATTGTTGCCTGTAAAGACAAGCTCGCCTTCTTTTTGAAATGTGTAGGGTGTTTTATTTTTCATTGCTCTCTCTAAATCGCTGTTTGTTTCCGCCGGTTTATTGAGTATAAAATTTGAAAGGACAAAATATATTACGAATCCAAGAAGTAATGCTATCACAGTAATCTGAACAAACAGATTTTTCTTCCTTTCAGCGCCTTTATTTTTTTTAACTTTTTGTTTAGTCATTTAACCACCTTAAATTTGTCGGCATAGTTTACTCTTTTCTATTCTCAGAAATCTTGCAAAGTTGCATGTGAAATTTAAGAATTTTCCGGAGTATTAAATGCAGCCTGTAATTATTGAAAGAAGAATTATTGAATTGAACCCGACCCAGCAGAAGATGATAAAAAGCGGATGGGGCGAACGGAGCGTAGAAGATGCTATAGTTGAACAGATAACTTATCTATCCGACGGCTTAAGGGTGAAGGGGTATCTGGCTTATCCTAAAGATCGTTCTAAAAAATATCCTTGTATTATCTGGTGCCGGGGCGGCATAGGGAATGCGGGTTCAATCGATCAATTCAACGCAAGCGGAATATTCGGACAGATCGCAAGCTGGGGTCATGTGGTCTTTGCTTCGCAATACAGGGGTAATGCCGGCGGTGATGGAAAAGACGAATTCGGAGGCTCGGATGTGAACGACGTTCTTAATTTAATTCCATTAGCCAACGAGATTGAATTTGCAGATCCGGCTAACTGGGGAATTGAAGGCTGGAGCCGCGGCGGTATGATGACATATCTTACACTTACACGGACGGGTATTTTCAAAGCAGCGATCGTAATTGGCGGAATTGCAAACTTAAGATGCAATTCGGAAGAAAGTAAGTTTATGAAACGGCTTTACGAAATTACAATGGGGAAAGCAGATACCGAAAATTTCAGTAAGAGCTGTGAATCGAGATCGATTATTAATTTCCCTCAAATGCTTTCTAAAAATACGCCTCTTCTCATATTACACGGGACTGCGGACGACAGAGTTCTTGTGCACGACTCAATTGACCTGTCGGAAAAGCTTAAAGAGCTGAATTATCCGCACCAGCTTATTCTATATGAAAACGGCGATCACTTTTTAAAATCAAACAGAAAAGAAGTTAATGATAAACGGAAGGAATGGTTTAATAAATTTCTGAAAGATTAGAGTTTTAATTCTACTTCCCTGTTTCTGTCCGGATACCTGATTTTCAATTTCTCCGGGCCCATCGTATCATTTTCAATACTTATAATATTTTTACCTTTCAACAGTATTCTGCTCTCTATTTTTTCTTTTTCCCCTTTTTTCATTCCGATAATCTCAATCTTCTCTTCCACATCAGAATGAAGTAGGATTTTATAAGTGAGATTATTTTCTTTAACAAGGACAGGATTTACAAAACGGTTCTTTTCAGAATAGATCAGGTCATTTAATTCCGTAATCCGGACCTGAACCACGTTAGAAGATTCGATACTTTCATTCCACAATTTACTTACAGAGTTTACAACAAAATAATAATTAACTCGTTCCGGTTTATCAACAATCAATTTGTAATTATTTACATCGGCAGGTATTACATCTAGCAGATAATCTGGCAGTAGTTCGGCTCCCGGATTAGGTAAATTATAGATTGCAAAATAACCGATCGAATCACCCGGACTGTTATTACTTACCTGCCATTCGAATTCAATTTCCCTGCTGCCGGTTGATAAAATACCTGCGCTTAGATTCGACGGGGGTTCGGGATAGATCCCCCCCATCCAGGTCATTAACGATGGAAGAGTTTTATAAGGAAATTTTTCAATCCGGTACCCGGAAATGCTGGAGTATCTGAAGAATGCAATCCCCTCGGCTCCGATACTTCTGGAATAATCGATCATCTTGCCTATATCCGGCTTAACATTATCCTTATATGCACCGATACCTAAAATAATATGTCGGCCGAATGAATTTTCAACCCACTCTTTAGCCAGAAGATCGAATCGGGTATTATCGGATAGGGACCAGTATATCTGAGGCGCCAGATAATCCACTATTCCGCGCTTCAGCCACTCGCGTGAATCCTGATAGATCTCATTATACGATTCCCATCCGTACATTCCTTTCTGATTCTTGTAAACACCGATAGGAGCCGCGCCGACTTTTATATTTTTCTTAACCGATTTGACTTTCCGGCTGATCGATTCAACAAGAGATGTTATATTACTCCTGCGCCAATCGTCAACAGGTACACCATTGCCGTAAACATTGTAAGAGAAAGCGTCATCAAAATTTTTACCCGGGTATCTGATAAAGTCGAGGTGAATTCCGTCTATATCATAGCTGGCAGCCATTTCAGCAAACATGTCCGATAGATAATCCCGAACTTCGGGGAGCCCCGGATCGAGCCAGTAAGATTTCGCGCCGTCTCTTACGTCCTCAACAATCCATTCAGGTTTTCGTTGAGTTATGTGAGCCGGATTGTTGAATGTAGCCGATTCGGTTCCGGAAAAACATCTTACTACATTTACCCAAGCGTGAATTTCGAGTCCGTGACTATGGGCCTGTTCAACTGCAAACTTCAAAGGATCATAAGAGGCATTCCTTCCGACTTCCCCTGTAATATATGGAGAAAGTGCTTCGAATGATGAACTGAATAAGACTACACCGTTACTGCGGACCTGGAAAAAGACAGTGTTAAGATTTTTCGATTTTATATTCTCAAAAATATTTATGAGTGCCTGTTTCTGTTTTTCCTGGTCGTATGTGGGGGGCGGCCAGTCGAGTCGGAAATTAGTTGCAACCCATACTCCCCTTGTCTCCCTCTCCACCTGTGAATTGACGGTAATATTATAAACCGATAGCCACAGAATGAGAACAACTACAAATAACAGTTTTTGTGTCTCGGATAAATGATTCATAAGAGATTTATTTTTTTCCATTAATAAAATAATGTAGGCCTTTGTTTATAGAATCCATCACGTCGATCATCCCGGCCTCCACATCAATAATTAAATTGCCAGCCTCTTTCAGAAGTACAAACCGGATTCCATCGTGAATTGATTTTTTGTCTCTCTTCATTATTTCGTAAATCTTCACCGGATAGAATTGTTTAATCCGTACTTTTTCAGAACTCCTTAAAAGAAGCGGCAGATATTTTTTAAAGGATGTGTTTTCTAAAATCCCCAAACGGTTGGATAGATGTAATGCGCATACCAGACCGATTATGACTGCCTGTCCGTGTTTAATTAAGTGATTCTGTTCAATCTCTATTGCATGTGCAAAAGTATGGCCGAGGTTCAGGATTTTCCTCAAACCAAGCTTTTCAGTTTCATCTATTTCAACAATCGCGGATTTAAACTTTACGCAAACAGAAAAAACCTTAAGAAGTTTTTCAGCATCTAGATTAAGTATTTTATTCTGATTCCTACTTACAAAGCTGAGGAAGTCATTCCCGATCAGGAGCGAGTATTTAAGTACCTCACCGAATCCGCACAGAATTTCATCTTCCGGCAAGGTTTTGAGAAAGTCGGTATCTATAAGAACAAATTCCGGCTGGTAAAATGAGCCGATAATGTTTTTTGTCGATTTGAAATTGATTCCTGTCTTTCCCCCAATCGAACTGTCGACCATAGCCAGCAGCGTAGTTGGTACGTGAACAATCTCTACTCCTCTTGCAAAAGTCGAAGCAGCATAGGCGGCAATATCGCCTGTAATTCCCCCGCCAATAGCAATTATGAGTGTATCTCTGCCGAATCCGTTTTCTATTAATGCCGAATAAATATCCGAAAGCTGATCTGCGGATTTATTCGGTTCTGTTGCGTTAATGCTGTAAAGATAAGCTCTTGTGTCTATACTGCTTAAAAATTTTTCAATCTTTCCGTTGTGAAGACTTAATACGTTTTCATCAATAATGATGAATAAATTCCCAAAAAGTTTATTACTATTAATCAATCCTTTAAGCTTGCTGAAAATATTCTTGCCGGTATAAACAGGGTATTCTTTGCCCGGTAACCTGACATTAATTTTTTTCATGAAAGAGGTCCATAATTTTCTTTGCAATTTTATCAACCGTTATTCCGATTGGGCTCATATCGGTATCTATTGTAAGATCGGCCTTTTCGTAATAGATTTTTCTTTTATCCAGTAATTCTTTTATTCTGTGAATAAAGTCTTCCTGCGGATTTTCGCCCAGTACAAGATCCCGGAACAGCGGTCTGTCAATTTTATTTTTTAAGCGCTTATAAAGGTTTGAAGGGGATACTTTTAGATAGACAATCTTTCCGGTCCGCTTCATCAATTCATAGTTTACAGAATTAATAATAGTCCCGCCTCCCAGTGATATAATAACACGGTTTCCGTTCGATAAATCCTTAAGTATTCTGCTTTCAATTTCCCTGAAATAGGGCTCCCCCCTTTTTTCAAAGATTTCAATTACAGAAAGATTTTCTTCCTTTTCAATTTCCTTATCCAGGTCGTAAAAATCGAAACCAATGACATTGGCAATAATTGGACCGAGAGTACTCTTGCCGCTCGTCATGAAACCCGTTAAATAAATTCTTTTCTGGTCCAATTAAAACCGACCTTCAGTTTTTGTGACGTAATATAATTAATATAAAGCTGAAGTTAAGAGGTCTGATATAAAAAGAGATTAAAAATTAAATGAAAGACCGATATTGAAAGTAATGCCGTCGATATTAACTTTTGAACTGATACTTCCTGCAGGGAGCGGATAATTATTTCCTTTGTAATTTACTGCCGGATTTGAATAACGACTCTTCATAGTGAATTCCGGATCTCTGAAACGCATTTGTCCGCGGACTGAAAAATATTCATTTATTAAATATTCCATTCCGATTGCAACATGAATTCCATAACCGAGCTCATTTCCATCAGGATTAAATTCAACATCCTCGATGCGGCGGATATGGCGGCCCAGATAAATGCCGGCGCCTCCTCCCATAAAAAATTTAAAGTCCTCTGTAGAAAACGGAACCAGATAATATCCGCTTAGTTCGATAGGGATAACAGTGTAACCGTCCTCTATTTCGATCCTGTTTCCTGCAAGGAAAAAATTTCCGTTGTTATGAGTTTTGGATAAATATTCCGTACCGATACCGATTATCAATTCATCTAAAACTTTGTACCTGAATTCGAATGAGACGCTGTAAATATCCTCCAGGACATCGTGAGTGGATCTGAAGAACGGGTCGGCTGAATTCGGCTGCAAATAGAGCTTTGAAGTTGTAATGTAATTGAATCCGGCAGACAGACTGAATTTCTTTCCGTTATACTGGGAAAAAGAGGTCTCCGAAAAAAGGAGAATTAAAATGATTATATGAAAGATTAGCTGTTTCATAAATGGCACAGGCAATATAGAAAATAGAGGGGAAAATCAAAGTGTAAAAAAAGGAATACAGCCTTGAAAGATTAGTGCACCTTTCAAGGCTGCTAAATTTTAATCAGCGGAAAAAGAGGTATCTGTTATCAACGATATCGGCTTCTTTCTTTAAATCCTGCAGCCATATGTTGAAGTAATTATTTCTTTTCTGATCCAAAATGTTTTTTCTAAGAACCTGTTTCTGGGCATCGAACTGGGACTTGTCGAAGCTAGTACGCGATCTAAGGTTGATCAGGTAAACTCCAATATTTCCTTTAACAGGCTGGGACCATTTGTTGAATTCAGCTTTGCCGGCATATTCAGCGAGAGCAATTTCCCTTCCGATACCGTTAATGTTTCCCATTAAAGTAAACTCTCCAGTAGTATCTACCTTTGCAGCATACCAGATATTTTTAGCAACCTGAGGATCGCCGCCATCGCCGATACTCTTACGGATCTGGGTGATCAGCTCGGAAGCTTTAATAAAGCTCTTCTCGCGCATGACATCATTTTTAATCAGACTTTTTACATCATCGAATTTCTTAAAGCCGGCTTTAATAACCTCTGATACTGTGGCAACAACATAACCGGATGCAACACGGAAAACTTCACTTACGCTGCCGACGTTGTTATCAAACGCCCATTTAACAAGGGCCTGATTGATACCAACTCCGGGAATAGCCATCGTTTCACTTGTAAAAGGAGGAGTCTCAATCACGTTATAGTTCAGAATCTTTGCTTCGGCTTCAAAACCGTTATCGGCTGCAACATAAGCAAAATCCGATGCGTTCTGAAAAAGATTATCATTGGTTGTAGCAGAGATCTGAACTTTATTAACAATTTTTTCAACTACAAAATCCTCATTAGATCTTCCGGTTACTTTGATAATATGATAACCGAACACGGATTTAACAGGTTTCTGAACCACACCGATCTTTCCGTTGAATGCGGCTTCTTCAAACTCTTTAACCCACTGTCCTCTTGAGGCCCATCCGAGGTCACCGCCGTTGCTTCCGCTTCCGTCGTCAGATTTTGCCTTTGCGGTAGCTTCGAAATTAGCGCCTTTCATAATTTCATTATAAATGCCGTTTGCTTTCTTTTGATCTTCGCTATCGTTTCCAGTAGTCCGTACGAGAATATGGGAAGCTCTTACGGATTCCTGTTTCGATTTTATTTTATCTATATAACGGTAAACAATATATCCTTCGAATGAGGAGACCGGTCCAACAATATCTCCTTTACTGGCTTTTGTTAATGCGTCTTTTGCCTCAGCCGGTAATGAGGACAATGAGATAGTATCTTTCGAATACGGCTGTTCAGAATAAATATCGACGTAGGATTTAAATGAAGCAGTATCGGCTTTCAGTTTTGATACGATAGCTTCAAGATTCTTTTTAACGCCAACGGAATCATCGCGCGAGGCCTGGCGTCTGAAAAGAACATATTTAATTTTTCTCGATGGCTCAATTTTATAATTATCAATATTCTCATCATAATATTTCTTAATGTCTGAGTCTGTAACCGTATACTGATCCTGTGGAATAGTATTGGGATCAATCATAATATAATCGGCTTTCATTTTAATATTCTGCTGCATAAAGCGGTCTTTAGCTTCTTCGTCGCTTACCGTAATTGAAGCAAAGAGATAGTTCTGAAGTTTCTGCTGAATAAACTGCTGACGGATCTGATCTTCAACGGCAATTACAATTTCTTTATTTCTTGGATCGCGCATTGCCTGTTCGTAAAGCTGGCGATTGAAATTCCCGGTTGAATCGGTAAACTGTTGTCTGAGCATGGCAGGCGGATTGGGTCCCATCAATTCATTTTTTATTTCTTCATCGGTTACCACAATACCGAATTCCTTTACCTTCTCGTCAATCATTTTCTGGGTAATAAGGGCATCCCATACCTGGTCGCGGAAGAAATCCATCTGCGATTCATCGATTGCCTGACCTGTTGCCTGTTCCTGGTTTTGTCTGGCTCGTTCAATAAGGTTTGAATATTCCTGATAAGTAATATCCTCGCCGTTAATAGAACCGATATACTGTTTTTGCTGCTGGACGAAATCGAGAACACCTGAATCTGAAATAACCATAAACAATACAAATAATCCACCAACAAGCAGAATGAACCAGGGAGCTAAACTCCTCATCTTGGCCATCATAGCCATATAATACGACCTCCAATTAAGAAAAAATGAAAATTTAGGCGCTTAATTTAGATACAAGAGGGCTCAAATGCAATCCGTATTTTCTTTTAACCGGCAGTCTAATTTACACGATTAAACCGTTTCAACTCTTATAAAAGCGACAGTTTCACCGCTATTAAGAATTGAACCGATTTTATTTGCGAATAAAAGTCATCAAGACTAACTTAGAAACCAAAAAAATGGAATTTGTATGCCATCTTTTAGTCATTCATGGTTACCTTTCATCTATCTATACGTCTGCGGAGGAATTATATTCTTTACTGGGATGTATATAATTCATAAAAGTAACAGTCTGGATCTTCGATTGAAAAAGAACCGACGGTGGAGAAAAGTACTTTACTTCGGTTTCTTTTACTTTATGATAATTCATGCCATTTTAATAATAGCTGCAATCTACTGGTGAAATAATATATGGAATCATTACACGGTTTAGGAAGCGCTACCGACTGGATAGTAATGTTTGTTTACTTCTTCGGTATAATGCTTTTTGGAAGCTACTTTGCAAAATACAACAGAACAACAACAGATTTCTTTTTTGGAGGCAGACGATTCGCGTGGTGGTTAATCACCGTTTCAATTGTTGCGACCGGAGTTGGAAGTCATAGTTTTGTTAAATATTCCGCTAAGGGTTTTGAGCACGGGATATCATCAACAATGACATATATGAACGATTGGTTTTTCGTACCGTTCTTTTTATTCGGCTGGCTTCCGATAGTCGTATATACCAAGATCCGTTCAATTCCCGAATATTTTGAAAAAAGATTCAGCCCTTCCGTCAGGAGAATTGCAACCGTCTTCCAGCTTCTCTATCTGATAGGATATCTGGGAATTGGATTACTTACTCTAGGTAAAGTATTCACACCGCTATTACCTGCTGAGATTAATCTGCTCGGTTTATCAATACCGGTATCGCTTATGGGTGTAATAATTACTATTGCTATTATTACTGGTACATATACAACATTCGGCGGACAGACGGCAGTTATTTTCACAGATCTATTACAAGGTTTGATCCTACTATTTGCCGGGTTCCTGATCTTCCTGATGGGTGTTAATTATGTGGGCGGGTTTGAATCCTTCTGGCATTTACTTCCGGTAGAGTGGAGGTTACCGTTAGCAGATTTCAATACACCGCCGGATTTTAATTTCGTTGGAATATTCTGGCAGGATGGCGTTGCCGGTTCGGTCGGATTCCTTTTTATGAACATGGGTTTAATAATGAGATTTATGTCCGCAAAAAGTGTTGATGAAGGTAGAAAGGCCGCAGTATTTAATGTTTTGTTTATGCTTCCTTTATCAGCAATTGTTGTCGGTAATGCAGGTTGGATTGGTAAAGCAATGGCGGGAATGATCTCTTCAGAATTGAGTCCGAATGTTAATCCGGATGAAGTGTTTATAGCAGTTACTCATATAATTGCATCCCAAGGAGTATTCGGATTTGTAATTGCAGCACTGACAGCAACATTATTATCGACAGTTGATTCATTGATTAACGCAATTGCCGCAGTTTATATGAATGATGTCCATCATCCGCTTAAAAAGTATTTTAAGAAAAAAGTTAAATCGGCAGAGGAGGAGGCCAAACAGGAACTGGGTGCGGCAAGGATTGCCTCTGTTGTAATTACTGCAATAGGCGTTCTGGCAACTATACCGTTCAGCCAGTATCCAACGGTTTATGAGGCTCACGGATATTTTCATTCAACTTTAACTCCTCCGCTTGTAACTGCTATATTCCTCGGGATTTTCTGGAGGAAATTTACACCGGCAGGAGTTCTTGCAACATTTTTAGGCGGATCTTCTTTAATGATTCTTGGGGCAAGATACCCCGGAATTCTGATCACTCCTTTCGCACATGGAACACCGCTCGATCCTGTTCATCCTTATACGTATATAAGCGCATTATATAATACTTTTGTCTGCGTTGCTGTAGCAGTTGTTATAACCCTTACATTCAGCTGGCAGAAGAGAATTGTAAATAGACTGAAGAAACTCGATTCACATAATAACCTTATGAAAGTTTTCTTTGCAGTTATCGTCGGCTCCTTGATAATGGTTTGGTTCAACATCGGCGGAATGTATCTGCTGCTCGCTACTACATTTATTATGACAGTCCTGGTTTCTCTTACCGCACAGTATTACATTCACTTTGATCCCGCTGTTCATACAGACGGACTAACCGCCTGGTCACTCCACAGGGCTAAAGAAATTTTCAAGGGTGGTAAAATAAATGAACGCGAGGGAGAAATTGTAAGTGTAAACTGGAAATTGAGGAATGATGATGAAGATTACGTCAGCCTCTCCCTGACAGATTTGAAGAAAATGGAAGCCGAAGAAGGCGACCTTGTTTATGTAAGTGATAAAAGAAAATATCTAGGCGGATTGAAATCCTTCCATTCTAAAATTGGTAAATCTCACGATGAAGCGGGTGTAATCTACATAAGCAGGGAGCATAAACTGACCGGACAGTTCCAGGAAGGCAGAATTCTAACCGCTGAAAAGGAAATGTAATCGGAAGAGTAAATCTTATCGACAAAAATTGATAAAGCCCCGCACTAGCGGGGTTTTATTTTGTATTGAACTTTGCTTTTAACTTGGCATTAACAATCGGGGGGACAAACTCGGCAACGTTTCCGTGGAATTGAGATAGATTCCTTACAATAGTCGAATTCAGATATGTGTAACGAGCATGGGGCATCAACAGGATGGTAGTAATATCATCGGCGAGTTTGCGGTTCATCAGGGCCATCTGGAATTCGTATTCAAAATCACTTACCGCGCGAAGCCCTCTTATAATTCCGATAGCTCCGGAACGCCTTGCGTGTTCTACTACCAATCCGTCAAACCAGTCGATCTTTACCCTGTCGAATCCTTTCAAACTTTCCCTCAGCATTTCCACCCTCTCCTCTACCGTGAAGAGGCAGGTCTTGGAAGGATTTTTAGCAACCGTAACAATCACTTCTTCGAATAATTCAACTGCCCGTTTAATAATGTCGATATGACCGTTTGTAACAGGATCGAATGTGCCCGGGTAAATTACTTTTGCCATTGTAACGGCTCCAATTTCTTTTGATTAAAAAATAATTCCCTTTAACTTAAAAACCAACCGATTTTTAATTACCTCACGAATCGATAAATCAGGCTATCCCCAAGTTTTTTGAACGGCTCGCATTTAAAATTTTCAATATCATTTTCTTTGGTCTGAACCGATCTTTCAACAATCATTAAACCGCCCTCCTCCAGGAAATCTCCCGAAAGAATATTCTCTACTACTTTATGAATATCGTCTTTAAAAAAAGGAGGATCAGCCAGTATAAGATTATATTGTGCATGATCTTCAATTTTAGTGAATTTTACTGCGTCCATTTTAAATACTTTACACAAGTCGTCGGCATTAAGTGACGTAATATTCTCTTTCAAGACACGCGAGACACTGAAATCCTTCTCAACAAAATGTACCTGCGATGCTCCTCTGCTCAGGGCTTCGAGCCCAAGCGAACCGGACCCGGCATATAAATCGCATACGAGGATTCCTTCAAAGTCGATAGTGTGAATCAAATAATTAAAGATCGATTCTTTTGTCTTGTCGGTTGTAGGCCTAACCAGTTTGGATTTTGGAAACCTGACCGTTCTTCCTTTATAAATACCGCCTATTATTCTCATCAGACAATTCTTATGGCTATTCCGGTTGCTGCCGTAAATGAATTAAATTGTGTTGAAAAGAGAGGGTTGATTTTAATGCTTTCATCAACCCTGAGGAATTCAAACGGATTAATTCGCACTAAAGGTTTACCGATTGCTTTCGAAATATTTTCTGCAAATTCCGAAGTAACAGTCTGTCCGCACATAGTAACCCTGCTTATATTTTCCGGACCGATATTTATATCCGATAAAGTTTCCAGAACACTTTTTAACTGTTCGAAAAAATCCGCACCGTTCTGATTAAAAATTTTGAAATAAAACGGAAATAGTCCTTCGAAGACAGCAAGAGAAGAAAAATGCTGATCGATATAAAAACTGAATGTTATCCTCTCCCTGGAAATCGTTTTATCGAGGTGGAGAAATGCATTTGATGCGAGGTGTGCGTTATCTACATATTTCAGTTCAAATTTGTTCTGTTTACAGAAATTGTTAATAGCCGCTACAATATCCTTGCTTACCGCAAATACGATTAATTTGTTTTCCGGCCGGACAAACGACTTATTTACTTCGACGTACTGGATCAGGAAATCCTTTCCGTCGTACATCGGAAAAGAGACAGAAAGCTCCCAGCGGATATGATCAATAAGGTCCTTTCTTGTAAGTGTATCGTCGTAAGGAATTTCGAAAATTTTAAAAAAATTGTTCGGCAGAGTAAACGAGATAAAATTTGATGTGATAAGTTTTTTGCGGGTGATTCTGTTTAAGGAGTCCTGGAGAATTCTAATCAGATCTGAATCCTGCATTGATGGATTTAAAGAATCTTTAAATACCAGCTGATCAATATTCTCCAGGCAAAAGAGATTTTCTTTATAACTTATTTCAACGAGCTGTAATTTAGTTTCAGTTAAGTTTATTCCAACATGATTATGAAATAATGGCATTCAAGTTTTTATTTTATTCCCATGATGCAGTATTTTTCATAGCATCACTTCTCAGATCTCCAATGGTTCCGAATCCGTCCGGGCAGCTGATGAAATATCTCTGACCAATTGTTCTCATTCTATCGATCTTAAGAATTCTGCCGCGTCTATCAATCACAGTATCGGCAACTTCAGAAGTATCAACCTGAAGAAGGAATTTCTGGCCGGATTTAGGACTGAATAACAGAGAGTCGGGTGTAAAGAGTCCGGAGGATAAATTGACAAACGGATTAGTTGATTTTTTAGTAACAGTATCCACGCCCTCCATTACTTTCTTAACACCGGCATCAGTCTTAATAAATGTAATTAAGCTGTCCATATTGTCAGTGAATTTTCCGAACTTATCCTGCCACAGTCTTTCGGCGGCACGGAGATTCGACATTCTGAGTCTGGATTCCTGCTTGAAATATTTTTCTTGTTCAATCACTTCATTCGGATCAAGGTATGCAACTTTTATTAATACAAAAACAAGGACTGCAATAACAGCATACATAATAAAATGAACATACCAGGGTTCACCTTTTGACATTTTTTTCCTCCAGAGGTTTATAAATTCTTAATTAACTGAAATAAGATTTTTAATTTTCTCGAATTTCGATTTACCAATACCTTTAACAAAGAGCAATTCGTCGATACTTTTGAATCTTCCGTTTTTAATTCTATAGTCGACAATATTCTGAGCCGTTTTTAATCCGATACCGGGCAATGATGTGAACTGATCGGTCCCTGCGCCGTTAATATCGAGTTTATTTAACGGAGAGAAGGAGGCAATACCCTTGTTTCCTTCTTTTTTCTCGGTTCTAAAATCTGAAAGTTCAGACTTAGATTCAACCCTTTTTTCAGTAAATTTTTCAGTACTATCGCCAACATTTAAAGGATTTTCATCATGATAGAACCTGCTATCCTCATTTGAATAATCGAACTCTAAAAGAAATGGGTTCTCTGTTTCACTTTTTATAAGGTGGATAATAATTCCGGCGAACAGAGTAACTAAAAGGAAAAAAATTATTCTGGATTCTGTCTCGGTAAAACCAAATTTGCGGGATACTCTGGTAATAATTTTCATCTACTTTTCCCCCATATATAAGTAGACTTAATGAATCTCAGGACAAACTGAAAATCGAAATCAGAGAGAACTGAACAATTTATCTGCCCGGTTTAATGTTCGAAAGTTTCTGAAGCTCCTTCAAGAGTTCCTTCTCTTTTGAAGTTACATTTTTAGGAACATGAATATTGATCTTAACAAGCTGATCACCTGCACCGTGTTTATTCAGGTGCTGAATTCCTTTCTCCCTCATTTTGAGAAACTTGCCCGATTGTGTTCCGGGGTCAATTTTTAGTTTCGCTTTTCCGTTTAAAGTAGGTACTTCAACTTCTGTACCCATAACAGCTTCGGGATAACTGATATTAAGTTCGTAAATAATATTATCGCCGTCGCGGAGGAAATGCTCATGCTGAATCTCTTCGAATACAACAATAATATCTCCTGAAGGTCCACCGTTTTTTCCGGCATTCCCTTCGGAGCGGAGTGTCATATAGCTTCCATCGAAAACGCCAGCCGGAACATTGATTTTAATTGTGGATTCGGAATGAACACGGCCGTCACCCGAACATTTAACGCATGGATCGGAAATGATTTTTCCGGTTCCATTACAATTATTGCAGGGGGCAATGTTTACGAACTGACCGAATATTGATCTGGAAACCTGCCTTATTTCACCTGTACCGTTACACGATGCACATGTTTTGAAACTACCGGACGATTTAGCGCCGGTACCGCTGCATTCGTCGCACTTGTTAAACTTTTTTATTTTTACTTTTTTGGTGGTTCCGGTGGCAACTTCTTCAAGAGTAAGTTTTAAAGTTATTTTAAGATCTGCGCCCGGAGTACCGGATTGTTTCTGTTTTCCTCTTTGAGCAGAACCGCCGAAGAAATCGTCGAAAATAGAAGAACCGCCGAACGCACCACCGAATATGTCGGAGAAATGACTGAAGATATCATTTACATTCTGGTAACTATGGAAATCCTGACCGCCTCTTAAACCGCTGTGTCCGTAACGGTCGTACTTTGCTCTTTTCTCATCATTGCTGAGGACCTCGTAAGCTTCGGCTGCTTCTTTGAATTTTTCTTCGGCTTCTTTATTTCCGGGATTCCTATCCGGATGGTACTGCATTGCAAGTTTTCTGTAGGCTTTTTTTAATTCATCCTGCGAAGCCGATTTGGATACACCCAGAATTTCATAATAATCTTTTTTTGCCATTTAGTCTTTATCCTTCGAGATTGGAATCTGTTCCGGCGGTCTTATTAGAACCGGAGTTATTTTGAGCCTGATCTTCAGCCTCCGAACTTACAATTACTTTTGAATGACGAATTACTTTGTCTTTATACATATAGCCCTCTTCAACAATCTGAATTACAGTATTGGGAGGGGCGGAGTTGACAGGCTGCTGCATTAAAGCTTCGTGAAAATTGACGTCGAAAGGTTTTCCCATTGCATCAATCTTTTTTACACCCTGCGAATTCAGAATTTTGGTAAACTTTTCGAATACAAGCTCCATTCCTTTCTTAAGAGAATCAAAATTGTTATTGTCGTTTATATGGCTAATAGATCTTTCCATATCGTCATACACTATCAGAATATTTTTTATTATCGGCTCTGCTGCATATTTAAGCAGGTTGAGCTGATCATTTTCTGTCCTTCTTTTATAATTTTCAAACTCGGCAGCTTTTCTCAGGAGCGAATCCTGAAGTTGTTTTACTTTATCTTCAAGTTCCGAAATTTTCTGAATTGCCGTCTTCAGGTCTTCCGATTTATCATCGGCTGCAGGTTTTCCTTCAATTTCTATTGAAGTATCTTCTTCGTTTATCTCCTGTTTAAATTCTTGATTCGATTCCATTTCATCCGGTTGACCGTTTAATTCTTCATTAACATCTTTCTTTTTCTTCATGACGCCTATCTTTGTTTTGTTAATTCGCGTGTTAATTGTTCTGCTATATAAACTACAGCGGCAATAATCCTGGAATAGTCCATTCTTTTCGGACCCATAATTCCAAGCGTACCTTTTAATTCACCTACTTTGTATTCCTTTGTAATTAAACTATAATCCGAAAACTTTTCATCCTGGTTTTCTTTGCCGATCGTGATATTGAGATCGGTACTGTCGGTTAATTTTTTATCGAGAATATGAATTATAACATCTTTATTCTCAATCAGTTCAATAACGCTCTGAAACTGTTCGTGATCTTCGAACTCAGGCTGAGAAAGTATATTTTTCGCGCCGGAAATAATCGTCTTTTCGCTACCGATATCATTAAAGATTTTATCTACTGAATCAACAAACACCCTGATAATCGGTTTTACGGAATCACTATTAAAATCTTTGATCCTGTCATTCAATGTAGATCTTATTTCCGAAAAACGTAAACCCGAAAGCTTTTCGTTCAGGAGTTGCTGAACTACGGCAATATTATTTTCATTAACCTCTGCATTAATCTCAAGAGTTATGGTTCTTATAAGTCCGGACTGAACTGTTACAACAACGAGAATCCGGATGGAAGAAAGCTGTACAATTTGAATTCTTTCCAGAATCGCCTGCTCAAATTTCGGATAAGTTACAAGAGCCAGCTGGTTCGTAAGATTACTCAATATAGATGATGTTATCCTTAAAAGATCTTCTGTTTCCGATGCAGCCTGACTCAGATTACTATCCACCATACTTCTGGCATCCGATCCGAGTTTAGGCGGATCCATCAATGAATCTACATAAACACGGTAGCCCATATCGGTCGGGACTCTTCCGGCCGATGTATGAGGATGATTGAGATAGCCGAGATCTTCGAGGTCCGACATTATATTTCGGATCGAGGCCGGCGATAGTCCAACTTCATATTTTTTCGAAATATTCCTTGAACCGACCGGATTTGCGGTAAGAATAAACTGGTGAATAATGAACCGCAAAATTGCTTTTTCTCTCTCGTTTAAATGATATCCTGACATATTTTAGTAAATTCTTAAGAGCAATGGGCTCAAAGTTATTAAAAATTAGGCAATTTTTCATTTCTAAGGAGAACTGGTAGTTATGTTAATCCGGAAGACAATTTTTGAGTCGAAAAAGTTTCAGTTCCTTAATAATGATTATATTTGAGAAAACAAAAAATCGAATCTGATGAATTCCGATAATACCTATAAAAGCGCCGGGGTCGATATCGATGCCGGTGACAGAACCGTTGAAAAGATCAAAAAACTGGCTGCATCTACATTCAATAAGAATGTTCTCTCCGGTATCGGCCATTTCGGGGCTTTCTACCAGATTGATCTTGAGAAATATAAAAATCCGGTACTTGTCTCGAGCGTGGACGGAGTCGGTACAAAACTAAAAATAGCATTTGCAGCTGATAAGCACGACACAGTTGGACAGGACCTCGTAAATCATTGTGTAAATGATATTGCTGTATGCGGGGCTGAGCCGCAATACTTTATGGATTACCTTGCCGTTGGAAAACTGATTCCCGAAAGGGCTGCAGAAATTATTAAGGGTTTTTCTATTGCCTGCAGAGAAAATAATGTCGCCCTTATAGGAGGTGAAACTGCCGAGATGCCCGGATTTTATACCGAGGACGAATACGATATCTCTGGAACAATAGTTGGCATTGTAGAACGCAATAAAATAATTAACGGTAAAAATGTAGTTGCCGGGGACCTGATGATCGGCTTCAAGTCCAACGGGCTCCATACAAACGGTTATTCACTTGCCAGAAAAGTTTTACTGGACAAATTCAGAATTAATGAAATACCTGCCGGTTTTGAAAATACGCTTGGAGAGGAACTCCTGAGAGTTCATAAGTCGTATTTAAAATTGATCTGCGAAATGAAGGAGAAAATTTCTGTCAAAGCTTTTTCGCATATTACCGGCGGAGGAATTATTGGAAACACAGTTCGGGTTATACCAAAGAATCTTTCATTAAAGATAAACTGGGAAGGATGGGAAATTCCGCCACTGTTCGAACTTATTAAAAGTACAGGTAACATTAAAATCGAAGAGATGAGAAAAGTATTTAATCTTGGTATCGGATTAATCGCGATAGTCGACAGGGACGATGTTGAAAAAGCGCTTGATGTCGCATCGGCACTTGGCGAGCCCGGAATTTTAATCGGAGAAGTAATTCAATAAAGATTCCGGTATTAATCCCCATCGCAAATATTTTTTTTGAAAGGATTATATGTTCGTAGATACACATGCACATTTGTTTTATCCCAATTTCAACGGTGAACTCGACCAGGTACTGGAACGTGCGGCAGCTGCAGGAGTCGATTATATAATTGTACCCGCAACAGATCTGGCTTCATCCGCCCGTGCAATAGAACTGGCTGATAAATACGAGCAGATTTATGCGACAGTCGGAATTCACCCTCATGATACTAGAGAGTGGAGTGACGATCTGATTCCAATGCTTGAAAAGGTCGCCGGGCACAAAAAAGTGGTTGCCATCGGGGAAATCGGTCTTGATTACTATTACGATTTCTCGCCGCGCGATATTCAACTGAAAGCTTTCGAGGCACAGATTGAGCTTGCTATTCGACTCAACCTGCCAGTGATTATCCACAACAGGGAATCGAACGATGATATAATGGCTTTTGCCCGAAGATATAAAGGAACCGGACTTAAAGCACAGTATCACTGCTTTGCAGGTTCCGTTGAAGATGCGAGAGAACTTGTGGAGATGCATCATTACATCTCTTTTCCCGGAAACATCACTTTTAAAAAAGCAGATAGCCTCAGGAAAGTCTTAAGCAGGATCGCGGTTGAAAATCTCCTTCTTGAAACTGACTCCCCTTTTATGACACCAGCTCCCCGACGCGGAGAAAGGAACGAACCGGCGTATATTAAACTGGTTGCTGAAAAAATTGCAGAGGTTCACAATCTTTCGGTTGAAGATGTTGCAAGAACAACTTCTTATAACGCATATAAATTATTCGGTATCGGTATGAAACCATCATTAAGTTTTACTTATCAGATCGGCAGTTCTCTTTACATAAATGTTACGAACAGATGCAATGCCGATTGCGTTTTCTGCGATCGTAAGGGAGAAGCTGTTATAAACGGTTACAATTTGAAAATGACAAAGTCGGAAGAACCTGAAGCAGATGTTTATATTAGAGAGATCGGCGACCCGAAGCGTTTTAAGGAAATTGTATTCTGCGGTTACGGCGAACCGGCTATCAGATGGGATGTTGTAAAACAAATCGCCAAATACGTAAAAGAGAACGGCGGCCGGACAAGGATGAATACAGATGGACACGGAAATTTTATAAACAAACGGGATATTACACCGGAATTGAAAGGGTTGATCGATATTGTTTCTATAAGCCTGAATTCTGTTGATCCTGATCAATATGCAGCGTTGATGAGAGTCGATTCATCTCTTCATGCTGAAATGCTCGACTTCGCTAATAAAGCGAAGGAATATACTCACGTAGTTATGTCGATCGTCGGTTTAAGCGATGTAGATTCCGAAGCGGCAAAAATATTTGTGACTGATAAGATCGGCGTCGATTTCAGAGAGAGAGAATATTTTTAAAGGACTATTCATGAAAATGAAGTTACTTTTCATACTCCTGCTTCTTACAGTCTCCGTATATCCACAGGGAAAAAATTCGGGCCTCCAGAATCGGATAAATAAAGTTCTTACTTCGGATTTTTTTAATGGCAGTCAGATAGCTATTGATGTTTTTGATCTTACATCAAATAAATCAATCTACCGAAGGAATGAAAAACTTCTTTTTCATCCTGCATCTACTATTAAATTGCTTACCACAAGTGCGTCTCTCTTGTTTCTTAATGATTTCAAATTCAAAACCTCTGTTTATCAGAGCGGTGTTACCGAAAATTTTGTTTGCAAGGGTGATATCTACTTAGTAGGCGGACTCGATCCTGGTTTTTCTTTAAATGATCTGGATTCTTTAGTTAGAGAGATTAAACTTTCAGGTATAAATGAGATTCGCGGGAATATTTATGCGGACCTTTCTGCAATAGATTCACTAATGTGGGGAAACGGCTGGATGTGGGACGACGATCCGGATCCTAATTCCCCTTACTTATCTGCTCTCAACATAAATGATAATGTTATAAAAGTTTTGTACGCACCAAACATTAAAGGAAAACCGGCTATTATCAATACCGAACCCAAAACCGGTTTTGTTGAAGTGATTAACACATCGGTTACTACCGAACAGAAAAATATTCCTTTTCTTATAACCCGGGACTGGATAAGCAGAAAAAACAGTATCACCGTTAAAGGTGAAATAGCTTTAAATGATAAACCGGATGATTTATTGCTCAACGTCTACAGCCCTGCAGAATATTTTCTACAGTTATTCAAAGAAAGGCTTGCCGCTTACAAAATCAATTTTTCCGGGGAAATTAAAACCGCATCGCTGCCCGACGGATTGAAAGAAATTTTTTCGCTCGAACGATTGCCCGATTCTGTTGTTGTAAGCGCCAACAAAGAGAGTAATAATCTTAGCGCCGAAATGCTCCTCAGGGCTATGGCTCTGAAGTATTACGGTAAGCCTGCTTCCGCTTCAAACGGAATTAATCTCATCGATAGCTTGATCACTCTAACCGGTTTGAATCCGGAGAATTACCGAATTGCGGACGGCTCGGGTCTCTCCTTTTACAACCTGGTTTCCGCCGAACTTCTAAACGAAACGCTGAAATTTGTTTACAATAAAAGGAGCGACGTATTTAATAAGCTGCTGAACTCTTTGTCCGTAGCAGGAGTCGACGGGACTTTAAAGGACCGGATGAAAAAATCTTTTGCAAATAAAAAAGTGAGTGCTAAAACCGGAACAATCAGCGGTGTAAGTAATCTAAGCGGTTTTATTACGAATAAGTCAAATCATCTTATTGCCTTTACAATTATGATCCAGAATTTTAACGGTTCATCCAAAACCGCAAGAGAAATTCAGGATAAAATTTGCGAATTAATTTACAGTTACTGATAAATGAAAAAATATCTGCAGTATAAAATTGTTACAACTCCGGTAAACAACGAGTTGATAAGCGGAATGCTCTGGCAATTTGATTTTGCCGGTATTACCGAAACCGAAAACAGTTTGAATCTCTTTGTTGACCCAAATAATCCTGTTACAGAAGAGGAAATTTCGGCAGTCCTTGAATCCGCTAAGGGAGAGGGATTTATTTATGATTATGTAATAACTTCAGATTTAATTGAGGACCGGAACTGGAATGAAGAGTATGAAAAGAATGTTAAAGTTGTTGAAGTAAGCGACAGAATTGTTATAAAGCCGTCGTTCAAAGAGTATAATTCTGGGGATGACCGTCTAGTTATTACAATAGATCCCAAAATGTCTTTCGGTACAGGCGAGCACGAGACCACAAAACTTGTTCTTAGACTTATTGAAAAATATATCCGGCCGGATGATTACGTGCTCGATGTCGGATCAGGAACCTCTGTACTGGCCATTGCGGCAGTAATGCTCGGTGGTTCAAAAGCTATCGGAATTGATAATGATGAGTGGTGCCTGCTAAACGGCAGAGAAAATGTGAATCTTAATTCACTTGAAGATAAAGTGGAAATCCGGCTTTCGGAATTAAATCAGCTTGAAGAAAGTAATTTTGATCTGATAGTTGCAAATATTAATAAACATATACTGCTTGAGATCGCACCCTTACTGGCAAAAAAAATTAATCCGGCCGGAAAGTTGATCCTTTCCGGCCTTCTTCAAACGGATGAAGCTGAGGTTTCGGACAAGTATTCTTTGAATCGGTTTAAAGCAATCGAGCAGGCTCAGTTAGGAGATTGGATTGCTCTTGTCTTCGAAAAAAAATAATTACATCAATTTGCCCAAAATATTGAGAATTTGCTTCTGTTCATTGTCGGAAAGTTTGGTAACGAGAGAAGCAATATTTTCATAATAAGAAGGCAGAATTTTTTCCAGTTTTGACTTTCCGGAGTTAGTCAGTTCGGCTGTAATTACTCTCCTATCCTCTTTCGAGTGAACTCTTTTAACAAATCCCATTTCTTCCAGATTATCTACAACGCATGTAATATTTGCGCCTGTTACCATTGTTTCTTCACTTATTTTTTTGAGGGGGACAGGACCCAGTTTGTAGATAACCTCGAGGACGCCGAATTGAGGTGCGGTAAGTTTTTCACCAAACATTTGCTTTGCTTGCACTTTACGAAACTTATCGTGCGCTTTTGAAAGCCTTTCCCAAAGCTGGAGGGCAGTTTCAGCTTTTTGGCTTTGCATTAGTAGTTTCTCCTATTTTTGTTGAAGAATATTTTCCCTATTGTACTCCTAATGATTTAATGGGTTCTGGTTAGAAACTTAAAGAATTAATTTTTAATTGTGAAGTAAAAATTTTAGTGATATTTACTTTTTAAACAGTTTGATTTTATCGCAAAATAAGTCGTTTAACTTAATTTGAAACCACCCGACCAAAGTATATATTTTACGTTCAAATAATTTTATTGTATCAAGTTGCTGAAAAAAATTCAAAAAATTTCTGATTTTGTAAATAATCTGAATTCTATAAAGGATAACCCGGGTTACCTTAATCCCGGCAAGTTTATCTGCCCGATTGACAGAGATCTTTTCGAAAAATCATTTGACCTTCTTTATTCAAAAGAATTTTTTTTCTATTGGAACGATCCGTCGAGAAAAGAAAGATTCTGGGGAATCGATCAACTGTATTCATTACAAACTGAAGAAGAACTGAATAGTTTAAATTTCATATCAAATCCCGAGAATTCCCCGGCTGAACGGATACCCGACATTCTCATTTCAGCAAAATTTCCGGGTGAGGAAAAAACGAATGAGTGGAATGAATTTGATTCTTCAATCCGGTTCATCCCGAAATTTCTCTTTTTCAACAGTGATGATAATTATTACTTCGTTGCTTTTTATATCCGCGGAATTTCTCTTCCGATAGATCAATACATGTATGAAGTCGGTTCTCTTTTGGACTCTTTGACAACAAAAAATAAGATTCGGGGCGACGTTTTCAATTTAACTCTGATTAAAGATACTTCAAAAGAAAACTGGGAAAGAATAATTTATGCCGCTTTAGATAAAATCAGAAACGGCTCAATTCAAAAAGTTGTGCTTGCCCGTCGGATAGAATTCAGAATAGAAGGATTGCCCGACTTCAGAATGATTATTTCGGAATTGCTGGAGAACTATTCAACCGGATATATATTTATTTTTAGAAGCAAATCATCTTTCTTTTTTGGAGCAACTCCTGAAAAATTATTCGAAATAGATGGGAATATTCTTCGAACAGAAGCCCTGGCAGGTACGATAGAACGCGGCAGCGACGAAGAGAAGGACAGACTGAACGAATCAATTCTATCGCACGACCAAAAGGAACTTGCCGAACATCAAAGCGTTATCGATTTTATTGCCGGCGGTTTAGAAGGAATTGCTTCGGAGCTTATTATTAGCTCAACCGGTATTAAAAAACTGAAATATATTCAACATTTATGGACACGGATTACGGCAAAACTTAATTCCGGAATTACATTCGCACCGGTTTTAAAAAGTCTTCATCCTACTCCTGCCGTATGCGGGGTGCCCAAAGAAGAAGTTATTACCGCGATTCAAAAACTGGAGGATTTCGACCGGGGTTTATTTGCCGGTGCTCTGGGATGGTACAATAAGAACAGCGCAGGAACTGTAGCTGTTGCAATTAGATCTGCACTAATTACAAACAACAAATTGATTTTATATGCAGGATGCGGTATAGTTGAGGGTTCAAATGCTGAAAAAGAATTTTATGAAACAGAACTTAAACTAAAATCGATATTATCCCTCTTTCGGAATGAAACAAAAAATTAATCGTAATACTCTCTGGTGCGAAATCTTTGCAAATTACATTGCCGAATGCGGCATAAAGAATGTCTGTATTTCGCCAGGTTCAAGAAGTACGCCTCTCACACTAGCTTTTTCTCACAATAAATTTTTCCGGATTTTCCCGATCGTTGATGAACGTTCATCCGGTTTCTTTGCATTGGGGCTTGCCAAGTCTTCTAATTCACCAACAATTGTAATAACCACATCCGGCACAGCTGTTGCAGAATTATATCCGGCAATCATCGAAGCTTACTACCAGAGAATTCCTTTAATTATCTGTACGGCAGATCGTCCCGCGTATTTAAGGAATCAGGGAGCAAATCAAACAATTAACCAGGATAACATTTACCGGAATCATATAAGGTACTTTGCGGATGCCGGACTTCCCCAATTAAAACATTCCGGAATGAATCGGCTGAAAAGTATAACGGGAAAAGCTGTTAGAATAAGCCGATTTGTTAATCCCGGCCCGGTTCACATTAATTTCCCGTTTGATAAACCATTTGAACCGGACATTTATACGGATGATGTTTCTTCAGATCTTCTGATTAAGCTTCAAGCGACAGATAATAAAGAAATAAAAATTAAACAAAATAGTACTGCAGCAATTAAAACTTTCGTTGATACTGTAAAAAGGAAGAGGAGAGGAATAATTATTTGCGGTTTTAACAATTACGGAAAGGAATTTATCTCCTCCCTCGTTGAATTCTCATTTAAATCCGGTTATCCGGTTTTTGCAGACGGTTCTTCCGGTTTAAGATACGGCCAGCATTCAAAATCGAACATAATAGAGAACTTTAACGCTTTAATCCGGTCTGATTTATTCCTTAAAAAATTTGACCCGGAAATAATTCTTCAGGTAGGGGGTTCGGCAACCTCCAATCCTGTACACGATTTTATTAAATCGAGCAGAGCGGAAAAGATTCTTATTAATCAGTACGGCGACAGAAACGACCCGTCTCTATCGGCAAAAAAACGGATCAGGATTAATCCGCTGGAATTGTTCAATTCCGCAAATCTGCTGTTAAAAGATCGTAGGAAAAATAAAGATTGGTTAAGGCCGATTGCAGAAATGAACAACAAACTCAATGATCTCAAGAAACAGCTTTTTGATATTAAACCGGTTTTATATGAGCCGGTTATAGTCCATACCTTGATAAACCATTTGCCCGCCGATTGCAACTTAATGATCTCCAACAGTTTACCGATAAGGGATATCGATTTCTTTTCTACCTGTTCAGAAAAGCGAATAAAAGTAGATACAAACAGGGGCGCAAGCGGTATAGACGGAATAACCTCGACTGCGTTAGGAATAGCTGCAAATTCGTCCCGTCCAACATTTTTAATTACCGGCGATCTGGCGTTTTTTCACGATTTGAACGGGCTTCATAATTCGCTGAAATTTAAGATCCCGCTTACAGTCATTTTGATTAATAATGGCGGAGGAGGCATCTTTGAATCTCTTCCAATTTCCCGTTTCGGAAAGATTTTCAGGGATAATTTTTCTACACCATTGAAACTTGAATTCGAAAAAATTGTCAAAGCATTCAATGGTATTTATTATATTGTAGATGAAACTAAAGGTTTTATTAACGCACTTAGGAAATCATCGAATAGCAAAAGTCTTAGTGTAATTGAGATTAGAACCGATGCCAGATTATCCAAAATTTTCCGTTCTGAATTCTGGGAAACAGCAACCGGGGAAATTGAAAAATATATAAATGATAATTCAGGTTGACGATATTGAATTCAATATTCTTGTTAATGAATCCGACATTTCAAAAGATAAACTCCCGATAATTTTCCTGCACGGTTTTACAGGTCAATCCAGCGACTGGCATTTCATATACGAAAAACTTAGTGACAAATACCTTCCCGTTGCCATAGACCTAATAGGTCATGGAAAAAGCAGTTCGCCCGAAAATCCGGATTATTATTCCACAGATTCAATAACCCGCCAGATAAACAGAATCATTACCTCGCTAAGATTTAAAGAGATTGTACTGGTCGGATATTCAATGGGAGGCCGCGCCGCTCTCTCCTACTGCTGTAAATATCATCCTGATATAAGAGCGGCAATTCTGGAAAGTTCTACGGCAGGTATTAGGAATTTCGAACAGAAAAAAGAAAGAGTAGAATTTGATTTCCTTCTTTCAGAAAGAATTAGAACTGAAGGAGTAGACAAATTTCTTGATTACTGGTTCAGTATTCCGTTATTCGAATCACTTAAAGATATTGATAATCTGGAAAGCGTAAAGAACCAAAGAAAGCAGAATAGTGTTATAGGATTATCAAATATGCTTGCGGGTTTCAGCACGGGATTAATGCCGGATTATTGGGACCGGTTGCGAAACATTAATTTTCCCGTTTTACTTATAAGCGGGGAGCTCGACGAAAAATATACTCAGATTAATTCCGAAATGTCAAAATTAATTCCGGAATCCGAACATATAATTGTTAAGAATTGCGGCCATAATGTTCATTTAGAAAACCCCGGGCTTTTTATTAAATTTGTCGACCAGTTTCTGAGTTCACACATAACTTCCAGGTAAAAAAATGAAATGGACTAGAGTAAAAGAATACAAAGATATTTTATATGAAAAGATGGATGGAATTGCGAAAATTTCTATCAACCGTCCCGAAAAAAGAAATGCATTCCGTCCGGAGACTACCAAAGAACTATACGATGCATTCAATGATGCACGCGAGGATTCATCGGTCGGCGTAATACTTCTTACGGGAAACGGCCCGGCCAAAGACGGTAAATATTCATTCTGTTCCGGAGGCGATCAATCGATAAGAGGCGATAAAGGTTATGTGGGCAAGGACGGTGTACCGCGTTTGAATATTCTTGACGTCCAGAAACAGATTAGAAGCATTCCAAAACCCGTAATAGCGCTTGTTGCAGGATATGCTATCGGAGGAGGTCATGTACTTCACGTAATGTGCGATCTTACTATCGCCGCCGATAATGCACTCTTTGGGCAGACAGGGCCTAAAGTAGGAAGCTTCGACGGAGGATTCGGCTCAAGCTATCTAGCGAGAATAGTCGGTCAGAAAAAAGCCAGGGAAATCTGGTATCTGTGCCGTCAGTATAATGCTCAGGAAGCATTCGATATGGGGCTGGTTAATAAAGTTGTGCCGGTCGATCAGCTGGAAGAGGAAGGTATAAAGTGGGCAAAAGAGATTCTTGAAAAGAGTCCCCTGGCACTCCGGCTCCTAAAATCGGCATTCAATGCTGAACTCGACGGTCAGGCTGGAATCCAGGAGTTAGCCGGAAACGCAACACTTCTTTATTATATGAGTGAGGAAGCTAAAGAAGGGCGGGATGCTTATAATGAAAAGAGGAAGCCGGACTTTTCGAAATTTAAAAGGGTACCCTGATAATTCTTAGTACAGTTCCAGAATGAATCCTACTACAAATACAATTTCAAAATTTGATGCATGGATCCTCGCATCCCGGCCTAAGACTCTGCTTGCCGCCGTTGTGCCGATAATTGTCGGTTCCTCGCTTGCAATAAATGACGGTAAGTTCAGACCCGTTGCCGCACTCATTGCACTCCTCTGTTCAATCCTCATTCAGGTAGGAACAAACTTTGTAAATGATCTTTACGATTTTCTTGCGGGGACAGACCGCAAAGAAAGAACCGGGCCGCAGCGTGCGGCAGCTTCTGGAATCCTTTCAGTTGTTGAAATGAAATCCGGTATCGCGATAACATTCGGCATCTGTTTTCTGCTGGGACTATATCTTGTTTATATAAACGGCTGGGAAATTTTAATACTCGGTATTGTTTCCATTGTTGCTGGAATCGCATACACTGCCGGTCCTTTCCCGCTTGCTTATAACGGGCTTGGCGATCTCGCGTCGTTTCTTTTTTTCGGACTTGTTGGAACCGTAGGCACCTATTACGTGCAGGCGCAGGAAATTTCATCAACTGCTTTCTGGTCGTCAATACCCGTCGGTGCATTGATTACCAATATTCTGGTTGTGAATAATTATCGGGACAGGATTGAAGATCAATCTAACGGAAAAAACACTCTGGCAGTTTTGATCGGCGAACGTTTTACAAGAATTCAATATGTGCTTTTTCTGATTATATCCTACTCAATTCTTTTTGTAGTTTATTTTACTTACAAGGAAAGTATCTTTGTTTTCCTGCCATTGATCAGTCTGCCTCTTTCACTAAAACTGATTAAGATGATCTATTCTCTTAAAGGTAGAGATCTGAATAAAACTCTTGAACTTACTGCAAAATTATCCGCCCTTTACGGATTGCTTTTCGCAATCGGTATTCTTGTATGATCCTTAAAAAAATTAAATACGCTCCATTCAAGACCGGATTTAAAAAACCTTTCTCCTCGGCTGGGATAATAATTAAGGAACGAAAAGGTTTTTATTTAATTGTTGAAAATAAAGACGGTAATCAATTTACAGGCGAAGTTTCGCCGTTGCCGGGCTTAAGCAGCGAAACACTTGAGGAAGCCGAAAGGGATATTCGTTTTATTATCGATTCTTTTCAAGAGCGGCAAATCGATGATGATTTTTATAAACAGATTGATTCAATTTATGATAAGCCGGTTGTCCCCTCTGTCCGATTCGGATTTGAACAGGCATTGTTAAATTATTTATTCTCCGTACAACGAGAAACAATTCAGTCCGTTTTCCTCAGAAAGTCGAATTACTTAGTTCCTGTTAACGCGCTTGTCGATCTTGGAGACTATGAAAAAGTAATTAGGCAATCTAAAGAATTGTTAAAGTCGGGCTATAAAACTATCAAGATAAAAGTCGGACGACCCGATTTCAGCGACGATCAACGCATTATCGAATTTATTAGAAAAGAGGTTCCCGGGAATCCGGTTCTCCGGCTCGATGCAAACGGATCGTGGGATCCCGACACTGCGTACGAAAATCTCAAAAAGCTGAGCGATTATAATATTCAGTACGTAGAAGATCCGTGCAGTCATTTCGAATGCATGCTGAAAGTCTCAAAAGCTGTAAATGTTCCTGTTGCGCCCGACTCGCCTATAAAAACTTTCGATGAATTAAGAAATGTTTTAGAGCTTGGACACTTCAATTTTGTTGTTGTAAAACCGATGATCACCGGTTCAATTTTTAAACTGATTGACGAGATTAAATTCGCAGAGGAAAAGAATATTAACGTGATCATCTCTTCATCTTTCGAAACAACAATCGGAAGAAGCATGCTTATTTTTCTTTCATCTATTGTTCATCACAGTCACGCGCACGGACTTTCAACCTCAGATTTCATAGAGAAGAGTATTCTGCCGGAATATTATCCGGTTGATCACGGTTCAATTAAATTTGATCGTGATACATATCCCCCATATTTCAAGGTTTTGCAATGATAAAAATTCCCGGGGAAAATCACTGGCTGAAAAATCAGGCTGAATTATACGGTGGGTCGCCAGCTTTAATTTGTGAAGGAAATGTGATTTCATATTCCGAACTGCTAAAGCAATCTTGCCGTATTGCTGCAATTCTAAAGTTAAATAAAATTGAAGAGGGGGAACCGGTAGGAATTTTACTCGGTCATTCCAAAAAATTTGTGAAGATAATCAACGCACTCTGGTTTATTGGAGCTCTCCCCGTTCCGTTGAATTCACGAAATTCAGTCGGGGAGAATTTCAGCGCGCTCAATTTCCTTAAAAGCAGATTTTTAATAACCGATTTAAAAGGAATTGATAGAAGATCCGGAAACGGGATTAATGTAATTGATGTTGACGGAAATGATTTCAATGACCTGGGTGAATCCAATCTAGAAACTAATTCCATTTTCGATATCAATAACAACTCCCTAATACTTTTTACATCCGGCAGTACCGGAAAACCGAAAGCTGTGGTTCATACTTTCAAAAGTCTATATGAAAGTGTTTTAACTACAGATTCATTTTCCGGTCTTACCAGGGATGATCTCTGGCTGGCGTCACTCCCCTTCTACCATATCGGCGGTTTCATGATTCTAATCCGGTCTCTGTTGGCTGGATCAGCAGTGGTTATTCCGGAATCAATAAATTTCTCGGGAATATCCGAAGCCCTGACATTCTATAATCCGACACACATCTCACTTGTTTCCACAACACTCAAGCAGTTATTAGACAAACGGGTTAGTCCGAACAAAAAACTTAAATGCGTCTATCTCGGCGGCGGTCCTCTCGATACAAATCTTTGCCGTGAGGCATTGATAAATGGCTTTCCGGTAATTAAAGTTTACGGATCAACCGAAACATGTTCGATGGTCTGTGCTCTTTCAACAGAGCAATTCATCGATAAGTCGGATTCGGCCGGAAGACCGGTCGGGAATAATAAAATTAAGATAATTGATGCCGGCGGAAATGAATGCCCAGAGGGTCAGTCGGGAGAAATACTAATTAAGTGCGGCTCGATCTTTAAGGAATACTATAATAATCCTGAGGAAACAGGTAAAAAGAAAATTGATAGTTATTATCACACAGGGGATTACGGATTTACTGACGGTAAAGGATTTTTATTTGTCGGACCGAGAAAAGACGATGTTATAATAACCGGCGGCGAGAATGTAAATACTAAAGAGGTTGAACAGTTTATTATTCAGTTACCATCTGTTATAGACGCATTCGTTT
Source organism: Melioribacteraceae bacterium (assembly GCA_035362835.1). NCBI lineage: Bacteria > Pseudomonadati > Ignavibacteriota > Ignavibacteria > Ignavibacteriales > Melioribacteraceae > Melioribacteraceae bacterium. The sequence continues at coordinate 48,506 of DAOSDY010000003.1, read as the reverse complement.
ATTCTGAAAAGGATCCGGCCTGGGGCGATATAATTTGTGCGGCTGTAGTAACAAACAAAAAAACAACAAGCGAAGAGATTCGCAGTCAATTAAAAAATATGATGGCATCATTCAAGGTGCCAAAAAGAATCTATTTGGTAGATAAGATACCGCGAAACGAGATTGGTAAGGTTGAGAGGGATAAATTAAATCGATCATCCGGCTGAGTGTTTACTAAGTCCTGAATAGAGATCTTCGGGTAAATAAGCTTTTGTAAATGAATTCTTGGATACCGCAACATGCACAGTTTTTGCTATTGCGGCAATAGAACGATCCGGCAATTCAAAAGTGTAAGTGAGTTCAAATGAGGATTTTAACAAACGCGATACGTGAACATTAACGTCAAGAATATCGCCTGCTTTAATCGGTTTAAGATAATCAGCTTCAGCATGAACGATGGGCAGAACCAATTCACTGTCGAAAAAATAGTCTCTTTCCGTTTTCAGACTCTTTAATATATCTTCATAAGCGGCATGGGAAAACTTAAAGAGGCTTGCATAAAAAATGATTCCCGCAGGATCTGCATCAAAGAAATTGACTTTGCATTCGGTATTAAACATAGTATCCTGTTTTTGATACAAAATTAAACATTGGTTCATTATAATTCTATTTTTTTCTTTTCAAAATGAAACTTCTTAATCAATTTTTGCATTTATTTGTTGGTAATTAAATCAAAGGAGTTGAATGGAAAATGTAATCTTATTCCCTTTTTCTGAGTATTGGGGAGTCTATGTTGGATTTACAATATTCGTTTTACTAGTGTTAGCACTCGACCTGGGAGTATTTCACAGAGAGGCTCACGAAGTTTCTTTCAAAGAAGCTGCAACATGGTCCGTTGTCTGGATAATGCTTGCACTTATATTTAACGCAGGATTCTATTTTTATGCCGAATGGAAGTTCACCACACAACCGGAATATGCGTCGATTCCCGGATTCATACCCGAGGCGGCTGCAAGGCAATCGGCTCTCGAGTTCCTGACCGGTTATATTATCGAGAAATCCTTGTCTGTAGATAACATCTTTGTTTTCGTGGTTGTATTTACATTTTTTACTATCCCGGCAAAGTACCAGCACAGGATTCTTTTTTACGGAATTCTTGGAGCACTCATTTTCAGAATCATTTTTATTTCTCTCGGCTCGGTCCTGCTTCAGTATCATTATATCATAATTATATTCGGCATTTTCCTGATACTTACAGGTATAAAAATTCTGTTCGCACCTGAAAAAGAGATCAACCCGGATAAGAATCCTGTAATTAAACTGCTCAAGAAATTCCTCCCGGTTACACCATCGATCGAAGGACAGAAGTTTTTCATCCGTCAGAACGGAGTTTTATATGCCACACCGCTTTTAATCTGCCTTGTATTCGTCGAGTTGACCGATATAATCTTTGCTGTAGATTCTGTCCCGGCAATCTTTGCAATCACAAAAGAACCATTGATTGTATTTACTTCGAACATTTTCGCAATACTAGGTCTTCGTGCTCTTTATTTCCTTTTGGCAGGAGTCGTAAATAAATTCAAATATCTTAAATATGGACTGGGGCTGGTACTGATTTTTGTTGGATTGAAAATGGCCTGGTTGAACGAAGCCTTCGGCGGCAAATTCCCGATCAGCTGGTCGCTCGGAATAATCATCGGAATATTATCTCTTTCAATTATAATCTCACTTATCGTAACTAAAGAAAAAACTTAATAATTTAAAATGAGCCCGGCATTTGCCGGGCATTTTTTCCCCATGACCCTAAAATACCTTACACACTTCGATTCTTTTTCATAACTTAACTTTCAAAAAAAACTGACCGGTGAAAATTTATTTTATCATATGCTTTTTCCTTTCATTAATTCTCAATGCTCAGGAGATTAAAAGAGAATTCTACCCCAACGGGAAGTTGAAATCGGAAGGTTACTACGAGAACGGAATCAAAAACGGCATCTATAAAGAATATCATGAAAACGGAAAACTTTGGAAAGAATGGATTTTTGAGGATGGCAAAGAGATAGGCATATCAACCTGGTATTTTAATGACGGTACAAAAAGTATGGAGTGGAACTATACCAATGGTAAACTGGAAGGTTTATCAAAATGGTTCTACGAAACAGGTGAACTATGGGCAGAACCGAATTACGTGAATGATCTTCAAGAGGGATTTAATAAAACTTATTATAAGTCGGGCGCACTACAGGCAATCTGGAATTATAAGAATGGAAGGCTTAACGGCCTTTCGAAAATCTATTTTGAAAACGGTAGTATCGAAGTGGAAAGATATTATGTGGACGACAAACTCGAAGGCAAAAGCAGGGTCTATTACGATTTCGGCGCGGTTGCTTTAGAAGCTAATTATAAGAATGATCTTCTCGACGGAACCTCGTACTTCTATTACCCCGACGGCTCTATTCAGGTTGTCGATACCTATGATATGGGACAAATAGTTAAAAGAGAAAGATTCGGGATAGGCGGAAAATTTGATAAGATTGAAGAAAGCTTTACCGAGTATTACGACGAAGGTACAATCCGGTCGGAACTGAATTTCCGGGAGGGAAGACTCAACGGCAAAGTTCGCCATTTCTATTCGAATGGAACCTTGAAATCGGATCTTTTTTACGAAAACGGAAAAATTGAAAAGGAAGCCCGCTCCTATTATGATAACGGAAACCTTAAGGAGACGGCATTTTTTATCGGTGGAATGAAGAATGGACTTGCCCACGAGTACAATGTAGACGGAATTAAGATCGCAGAAATTAATTATGTTAACGACCTGCGTGACGGTCCTGCAAAAAAATATTACTTAAGCGGCGAATTAAAATCAGAAGTTATTTATAAAATTAATAAAGTTGACGGTACCGTAATCACTTATTTCAGAAACGGAAGGATCCGCTCTGAAGAAAAATACAGCAACGGATTGAGAGAGGGAATTACAAAATATTTTTTTGAAAACGGAAATGTTTCTGATTTTTATGTTTATAAGAACAACCTGATAAACGGTAAAGCAATCTCATATACAATCGACGGGAGAATAAAAAGCGAACGGAATTACCTGAACGGTGAGCTGGGCGGAAATTGAAAATCGCTAAATAATTTTTTCAAGCACGAATAGATCCAGAAAATTACTGCCAAACGCCGTTGATGGTGTGTGAGTCCCGGGTTTAACATTTCCCTCCATAATTCTTACTGCACATTCTGCTGCGCCGCGCGCAGTTAAATCATAACCTTCCATAATTCTATATACTTCTTCCTCCATCCGGCCTGTATTATTCTGAACGCGTCCCCAGATATAAGTTTCTGTTAGTTTTCTTCTATTAAAATCCGGACCGGTAATGTTTCTGCTAATGTAATCCGCCGCAAGTTTCTTTACAAAATTTAGTTTAAAGAGTTTCAGGAATAAGAGCAGAGCCGGGCGGATATAAAATAATGGCCGGGGTAAACCCAGGTAGACTTCTGCATCAGGTATACCGGTAGAATAAAAAGAAGTGAACACATCGCCCCATGGAATTGAGAGACCGTAAAACGAAAATTTATTACGTTTAATTCTGATAATGTACTCCCCTACCGGAGAATCGATTAATTTTTCTTCCTTCCTGATTTTTCCTTTACCGCTGATGAATTCCAGAGTTGTAAGTAATGTACCCCGGGATATTCTTCCTTTTTTATTCGAGAATCCGAGTTTAAGGTTTGTTGCATCGGGGAGTTTTTCACTCAATTTCCGGGCAAGGCAATCGGAAGGTATTATATCGAATCCGGCACCGGGTAAAATCACAATCCCTTTTTCAACGGCTTTCCGGTTATTGCCGAACGCATAAGCAAAGACAGGTATTTCACCGGTTATATCAATATAATTTGTTGAGGTTTCCAGACAATAATCGATCAGATCTTTTGCGGTATATTTGAAAGGACCTGCACAGTTTAATACTGTATTGATATCATTCAGAGATTGATAAGATTCTGTCTCCCCAGTAAGATCGAAAATTCTGAACTCACACGAATACTTCTGTGCAATTGAAGAGACAGCTTCCCGGTTTCTTCCTGAGAGGACCGGTTTAATTCCTCTCTTTAATAATTCTTCTATGATCAACTGTGCGGAGTAACCGTTGGCACCGTAGATCATTAATTTCTTTTCACTATGGTTCAAATAAAAGCCTTTCTTTAAAATAATTTAACGCCGGAAACAGTGAAGTTAGTTTTTACTGTAAATATTTAGTGAATTCTTTCAATAAAAACAATTTTCGGAAGGATCTCCTGCCGGTGTCTTTTATTTAGTGAATAGGATAGAAAAAAATAAATTATCATAAGACCGATACCGAAAAGAACCGAGTAGATTTCAGCCGAATCATTACCCGAAAATATTGATAAGCCTGAGAAAATACCGGCAATTAATATCAGCAACGGAATTCCGTAGAGCAGGAATGAAGCAAATAAAACTGTATTACCTTTAATCTCTATTTTTACATTATCGCCCGCAACGGCACCCGCCAGATTATCTACTCTAACAATATTTCTGCCATTATCCGGTTTACAAATAATTTTAGCAGAACATTCCTCGCATTTTTTATCCGGAATTACGGAGACCTCCGCGATCCGGTCATGGACGGAAAGTACAACCGCATTTTCGACAATAACTTCTTCAACCATCAGTTAACCGTTATTTCCCTGTCACCAATTTTTCTAATTGCGCCGGTGCTGCATTTTTCAAACGGAATTTTAGAAGAATCGAGTTTATCGTAATTTATTATCCCAAGATTGTTAAACATTTCAATGCCTCCGTCGGATTTCCTTGCGCAGATGCCGCATCCAATACATGCTACAGAACAGACTTCTTTAGATCTTTTTGGATCATCCTGATTTTTACAGAAGACGAAAACATTCCTATCTGCAGGATGCATCTCAATAATATTCCTCGGACAGGCTTTAACACAAATACCACAGCCGGTACACAATTCTTCAATCACTTCCGGAATCCCGTTTTCATTCATAATCATCGCGCCGAAAGGACACGCTTCAACACAATCGCCGCCTCCGAGACAACCGTAGAAACAGAGTTTATCGCCACCCGAAACAATAGCCATTGCCTTGCAGCTTAACGGTCCGTAATAAGTTGTCATCTTTTTTACCGCTTCGCTATTGCCGCCACGGCACAATATTCTCGGAACCATTTTAACAGTGGCGCCTGATTCTATACCAAGTACTTCAGCAATTGACCTTGCCGTTTCTTCTCCACCAACAGGACACCCGGTAGGAAGTGCTTTACCTTCTACTACTTTAACAGCAAAGTCGTAACAGCCTGCACTTCCGCAGCCGCCGCAATTTGCATTCGGTAATAACTCATTTACTTTTGAGATTAGTGGATTCTCTTCAACGCGCAGCTTTCTATCGGCAAAGGCGAGTCCGCCCGCAAATATGAATCCTAATCCGCCCATTGTGGCGATTGCAATTATCAGTGTCAGTTCCATCTATTTCCCCGATAAAAATTTTTCGAAACCAGATGACTTATAAATTGTTCCTGTTGAATCTACAATAAGGCCTTCCACATTTTCGAGTCGTTCAATCAGTTCAATTCCTTTAACAGGGCCGAGAATAAAGACTCCGGTTGAAAGGGCATCGGCAAGCGATGTCTCTTTAGAAATAATAGTAACAGATTCGCACAGGTTTGCAGGGTATCCCGTCCGAGGATCGAGAAGATGCGAATACCGTTTTCCTTCCATCTTAATATACTGCTCATAATCTCCAGATGTTGAGACTCCCATTCCATTTATCTTAATAGTGCCGATCAGTTCATTCTGTCGACGCGGATGCTGTATCCCAATTTTCCAATTTTCTCCTCTTGCAAAGACCTCACCACCAACATTAATCAGATATTCTTTTATGCCGAAGTTAGAGAGAATATTTGCAATTCTATCTGCTGCATAACCGGGAACTATCGCATTGAAACTGATTTTAAGTTCTTTCGGTTTTACTATAACATTCTCTCCCTTTAGTTCAATATTTTTCCAGCCGATCCTTGACAATACTTCTTTAACTTGACTTTCATCCGGCAGTTGCGGAGATCCTTTTTCAAATCCGGTCAAATCGATTAGGTTACCGATTGCCGGATCGAAAGCACCTTCAGTCATTTTCCAGATGCTGTCACACTTCTTCAACATACTGAACATTTCGACAGAAACCATAACCTCATCCGCATCGGTATTGTTAAGCAGCCACATAGGATTTCCGGTCATATATGTTGAAAACAATGTATCAATGCGTCTGACTTCCTGAAACGAAGCTGTTATTGCTTTATTGGCAGTTACTTCATTAACACCTTTTATTTGAATCTCAACTTCGCTTCCCATAATAACTGCAGTACGTTTTATAATGTCTTTACTGCCGCAGGAGATCAACGTAATAGTTAATAATATGTAAATTAGATTTTTTCTCATTTTCGTTACATTAAATGGAATCAGATCATGCCTGCAAATCCCATAAAAGCAAGGGCCAGAATTCCCGCCGTAATCAAAGTAATAGGAACGCCCCGGAAAGCTTTCGGTACATCGGTAAGCTCAAGTTCCTCTCTAATGCCGGCCATAATGAACAGAGCCAGGGTAAAACCAGCACCGGCGCCAAGACCGAAAACAATACTTTGAATCAAAGAATATTCCCGCATTGAAAGCAGGAGTGCAAGACCTAAGATGGCGCAGTTTGTGGTTATTAAAGGGAGAAAAATTCCTAGCGCCCGGTATAACGGCTGACTTACCTTTTTAATTACCATCTCTACAAACTGAACAAGTGATGCAATAACAAGAATAAATGAGGGGATTTGCAAGAACTCCAATTTAAACGGTATCAGAACAAGAAAGTACAAAGCCCAGCTTACAATAGCAGTCAGTACCATTACAAATGTAACCGCCATCCCCATCGACAGCGCAGAAGAAGTTTTATTAGATACTCCCAGAAACGGGCAGATACCGAGAAAGAGTGAGAGCACAAAATTATTTACAATTGCAGCCGAAATAAAAATTATCAACAGATCCATATTATGCCTCCTTCCCTTTTAATCCGGATTCAGGCGAGGATTTCCGGTACCGGCTTATAAGCTCCTGTTGTTCAAGTTTCTTTTTACGGTCAACATAAAAATTAGCGAGCCCCATAAGCAATCCGAGAGTAAGAAAAGCTCCTGCGGGTAGAATCATGATCAGCCAGGGTTCGAATGTTTCCGGCAGTAAAGTATAACCGAGTAAAGTACGGGATCCTATCAGTTCCCTTATTCCTCCCATAACCACAAGAGCAATTAAAAAACCGGTTCCATTTCCGAGAGCATCCATAAATGAACGGAGCGGCGAATTTTTTGAGGCGAACGCCTCGGCACGTCCGAGTATAATACAATTCACAACAATAAGGGGAACGAACGGACCAAGTGCTTTGCTCAATTCCGGAAACTTTGCTTTCATAACAAGATCGGCGATTGTAACAAACGTTGCTATGATAACAATATATGCTGCAATTCTAACCTGGTTAGGAATCCATTTCCTTATCATTGAAATTAGCAGACTCGAAAAGACCAGAACAAACGTTGTGGCCAGAGCCATCGCAATTCCGTTCATTACAGATACAGTAACAGCAAGAGTAGGACACATTCCAAGAACCTGTTTAAATATAGGGTTGATTTCCCAAAGTCCTTTCAGATATTCATAACCGAGCGATCTATTTTTTTTCATAAGGCACCTTTACCTTTCAATTCTCTGGCTATACCGAGTCCCGAATTTATTATTGATACAACCGATTTGGAAGAGATTGTAGCGCCTGTAATAGTTTGAATCTCGTTCGGTTGTTCCGGCGACTTTCCTTTAATCCAGTTGATCTGCGGAGAAGTCTGAAGACCTTTGAACTGGTCCTTGAAAGGATCCTCGGTAATCTTTGTGCCGAGACCGGGTGTTTCAACTTGTTCTAGAATCTCAATCATTTTTATTTCGGTTAGCTCTTTATTAAGTCCAGCCATAATCTTTACCTTACCCTGGAATCCATTTCCGGCAGAAACCATTGAATATCCGACCAGATTTTTCTGCTCATCAAAAACTTTATATATCTCCAGTCCTGAATTTTGAATAGCCTCATAGGATTTTCCTTCGGGCTGAACCAGGAAGATTGCTTTTTCAATTTCGGCTTTCTGGTTTTTAACTATCAGCGGGTACGCCCAATTATTTACTTCGGATAACAATCCGCCTGCAATAATTCCGATAAGAGTTAATGTGGCGATCATATAAATAATTGTTTTCATTTCGCCTCCCCGAAAATCCTTGGATAAGTATAGCGGTTTATTATGGGTACTACAGAATTCATTATCAGAATTGCATACATAACCCCTTCCGGCAATCCGCCGAATACTCTTATCACAACAACAAGCAATGCAATCCCGATTCCGAAAACCCACATCCCCTTTGAAGTAACGGGTGAGGTAACCCAATCGGTCGCCATGAAAAACGTACCGAATAAAAATCCGCCTGCAAAAATCTGAAAGAGAGGATCGGGATACTTGACCGGATCTATAACCCAGAGAAGACCGGCGAAAAGAATCATTCCGATTATCATTGCAGCAGGAACGCGGTAATTAACTACCCCGACGGCAATAAGAAATATACCTCCCACTAAAATCGCAAGTGCGGATGTTTCGCCGATTGAGCCGCCGATATTTCCAAGGAACATCGGTTGAATTCCCGTTAAAACCTTATCGAATTTATATGCAGCCAGAGGTGTTGCGCTTGAAACAGTATCAACGGCATACTGGGGGACAGTCCATGTTGTAATTGCAACCGGGAATGCCGCCTGTAAAAAAGCGCGTCCGGCAAGAGCCGGATTAAAAATATTATATCCCAGACCGCCGAATACTTCTTTGCCGATTGCAATAGCAAAAACAGAACCGAGCACCGTTGAAGAGAGGGAAAAATTTGGCGGCAGAATCAATCCCAGAAGAAGTCCAGTTATTACTGCACTTCCGTCATCAACAGTAATTTTTCTTTTTCGGATCAATTTAATAAAGCATTCGGTAGCTACCGCTGCAGCGACACTTGTTGCGACAACAATCAATTGATAAGGTCCGAAAAAAAGAACGGCCGAGATCAGAGCCGGAATCAAAGCAATAACTACAAGCCACATAGCCTGCTTTGTTGACCATCGCGAGTGAACATGAGGTGAACTTGTAAGATCAAGTCTGTAAGAAGGATTAACCGTATTAGTTTCCATTAATCATTTATTTTTTATTCAACATTTAGATTGACAGAGTAACTGTTCGAAAAAAAACTGATTAAACATTAAGCTGATTGCCTTTCTCTTTGTAAAGCCATAACTCTCTGTTTGCCAAAGCGGATCCACTGAACAATAGGAATATTAGCCGGACAAGTATAGGTGCAGGTACCGCATTCCATACAGACAGTAATTCCAAGGTCTTCGGCTTCATCAAATTTTTCGAGAGCGGAAAGTCTTGCCAGCCGTGTAGGAATCAGATTCAGAGGGCAAGCGTCTATGCATTTTCCGCATCGAAGGCACGGTGTCTCAGTATAATTATTTACTTCTTCTTCCGTAAGCACCAGTATTCCCGACGTAGCTTTCATAACCGGGGCGGAAAAATCATATTGTGCTACTCCCATCATCGGACCGCCTACAACAACTTTGACCGCATTTTCTTTAACTCCGCCGCAATAATCCAGGATATCCGAGAGCGGAGTTCCGACCGGAACAATCAGATTTTTCGGATTAACAATTCCCAGTCCGGATACTGTAAGAGCTGCCGTTAGCTGCGGTTCGCCTTTTACAACGGCATCATATACAGCAATGGCAGTGCCAATATTTTGAATAACCGCTCCAACATCGAAAGGTAATTTACCGGGCGGTACTTCGAGTCCTGTAACTGCTTTAATCAGCATCTTCTCTGCACCCTGCGGGTATTTAGTTTTCAGCACTTCAATTTTAATTTCCGGGAAGTTACCTACGGCATCCTTCAGTTTTCTTACTGCTTCAGGTTTATTATCTTCAATACCAATAGCACCTCTTTCAACTCCAATTGCTTTCATAATAAGCTTGAGTCCGGATATCAGGTCATCGGTACGCTCAATCATATAACGATAATCGCGTGTAAGGTACGGTTCACATTCGCATCCGTTCAGAATTACAATATCGACCGCTTTATCCTTGGGCGGAGAGAGTTTAACATATGTTGGGAATGCCGCGCCACCCTGTCCTACTATTCCTGCATTCTTAACCCGTTCACGGATATTTTCTGGTGTAACTGATTCCGGATCGAGAGGACTCATAAGTTCAAATTGATTTGTTTCTGCCGGCTCAATAATTACTGCATCTTTCGGAAATCCGGAAACATTAGCCCCAAGCGAAATCTTTGTAACTTTTCCGGATACCGGGCTGTGAAGAGGTGATGAAATAAATCCATCCTGCTCTGCAACAGTTTCACCTGCTTTAACTTCGGATCCTTTTTTAACAAGAGGTAGTGCCGGCTTTCCAAGATGCTGGGACAATGGAAGTATAATCTGTTTGGGATTAGGCATAGTTTCAAACGGTAAATTCTCAGTTAGAGATTTATGTCCAGCCGGATGGACGCCGCCTTTAAAAGTTTTTCCGTTATTGGTTGAAATCATTCTCTGCTCATTTTTCAAAAATTAACAGATAGACAAGGACATAAATTATGCCAATAGAGAGGGAAAAATATTGGTGCCTGGATAAAATTCAGAGGGGAAAAATCAAAGAAACAGGGCTATTAAATTCTCGTGCACTCCTTTTATTAAGTGAACTTATCAAAATTGAAAAATAATATGGTTTTTTGAGAATTAGCGGATAGTTTGTTCTCATAACTTAATTTAATTCTTTTAGTTCATGAGTAAGTATATCTCCATTTTAGAGTTAAATTATAATTACAATTCACTCCTAACCATTTCAAAGTTTTCAATCCGGAAAAATGAATCGACTTTATTGTTTTTCTTAACAATTATTTAATCCTCATTTTCTTATCAATTGAAGTTTAGAGGATTTTTTTTTGTTAACTTTGCTAAACAAAAGAACAAAACCAGACAATGTCCCGGGGAAAAATCTTATTTATTTGCGGATCTCTTAATCAGACTTCGATGATGCATCAGATATCGGGTTTTCTGAAGGATTATGATTGCTTCTTCACACCTTATTATGCCGACGGATGGATTAACTACCTTGTTGGAAAAGGATATGGAAATTTCTCAATACTCAACGGGCCATTCAGAAGGAATACAGAAAAGTATCTTCGAGACAACAACCTCGAAATAGATTACCGCGGAGTTAAGCATAATTACGATCTTGTCTACACTTGCGCGGACCTTATCTATCCAAAAAATATCAGGGATAAAAAAGTAATTCTTGTGCAGGAAGGAATGACCGACCCGGAAAACCTTATGTTCTACCTGATTAAATACTTCGGATTATACCGATGGCTTGCGAGTACAGCTACGATGGGAATGTCGAACCTTTACGATCTTTTCTGTGTGGCCTCTGAAGGTTACAAAGATTTCTTTATTAAACGTAAAGGTGTATCTCCGGATAAAATTGTTGTTACCGGAATTCCGAATTTCGACAACCTGAAACAGTATTTCACAAACAATTTCGAGCATAATAATTTTGTACTCGTTTGCACATCCGACGCCAGGGAAACCTTTAAGTTTGAGAACCGAAAAAAGTTTATTAAGGACTGTGTCAGAATTGCAAACGGGAAACAACTGATCTTCAAACTTCACCCCAACGAAAAAATAGACAGAGCCACAAGAGAGATAAATAAATTCGCACCGGGCGCACTCGTTTATTCATCCGGCAACACTAACGCAATGATAGCTAATTCTGACGTGCTTATAACTAAATACTCATCAACTGCTTTTGTGGGAATAATACTCGGCAAAGAAGTTCACTCCTACTTCAATCTGGAAGAATTGAAAAGATTATTACCAATTCAGAATAACGGTACTTCGGCCGAAAGAATTGCCGGGATCGGCCTCCATCTTCTTAACTCACCCGGAACATCTATAAGTGAGATTATAGAGAAGTATAGTATCAGGACCGTATAATGAACATAGTAACTGTAATTCAGGCAAGGATTTCTTCATCCAGACTTCCGGGAAAAGTCCTTCTACCGATAATAGGCAAGCCGCTTTTACTAAGGATGATTGAACGGGTTAATAGAGCAGGATTAATCGGCCAGTTGGTCATAGCAACTTCCACCAGCAGCGAGGACGACAGAATCGAAGAAGTATGTAGAGAAAATAATATCGACTGCTTCCGCGGGCATTTGACCGATCTGCTCGACCGTCATTATCAGGTGGCAAAAAAATATGATGCTGATGCAGTCGTAAAAATTCCTTCGGATTGTCCTCTAATAGATCCGCACATTATAGACCGTGTTATAAAAGTATATGTAGATAATGAAGAATACGATTACGTGAGCAACCTTCATCCCGCCACGTATCCCGACGGTAACGATGTTGAAATATTTTCATTCCAGGCTCTCGAGCATGCATGGAGAGATGCAGAAAAGGATTTCGAACGGGAACATACTACGCCCTTCCTGTGGGAACATAAGGACTCTTTTACAATAGGTAATGTTGAGTGGGAAACCGGCCTCGATCTTTCTTCAACCTTAAGATTTACAATAGACTACGAGGAGGATTACCGTTTCATCACAAAAGTTTTTGAAGAGCTGTACCCGGCCAAACCGGATTTCGGACTGAACGACATATTGAAACTAATAGAGAAGAGACCTGAAATAGTTGAAATCAATCATAAATTTGCGGGCACATACTGGTACGATAAACATCTGGATCAGCTTAATAACATCGACGAATACAAAAAGAAGAAACAGAATACTTCAGATAATCGAACGGAATAATTAAATGGCGAACAAAATTAATCTTACAAACGATTTCCCATCGATCGAAAATTCAAACAAACTTTATAACCGCGCTCTCGGACTCATTCCCTCGGTTACTCAAACGCTTGCAAAAGGCCCTTCGCAATGGATAAACGGCGTTGCGCCTAAATATCTGGTTAAAGGAAAAGGTTCTCATGTATGGGATGCGGACGGGAATGAATACATCGATTACATGATGGGCGTCGGGCCTCTCTCGCTCGGCTATTCATATCCTAAAGTTGACGACGCAATTAAAAAGCAGCTTGAAGACGGTATTACATTTTCGATGATGCACCCTCTTGAAGTGGAAGTAGCAGAAATGATACGTGATGTTATTCCAAATGCAGAAGCAGTTCGCTATTCCAAAACCGGGGCCGATGCAACGAGTGCTGCCGTCCGTCTTTCCAGAGCTTTTACCGGCAAAAACAAAATCCTGTGCTGCGGATATCACGGCTGGCATGACTGGTATATAGCAGTTACAGCACGCAATCTCGGCATTCCGGAAGCTGTTCAGGCAATTTCTTATACGTTCAATTACAACGACATCGATTCGGTTAAAAACTCGATAGACAATGATGTAGCAGCAGTTATTCTGGAACCGGTGGTATTTCAGGAACCGAAAGATAATTTTCTTCACAAGCTTGCCGATCTGTGTAAAGAAAAAAATGTTATTCTTATTTTTGACGAAATGTGGACAGGATTCAGAATGGCCCTCGGCGGCGCCCAGGAATATTTTGGAATTGTTCCCGACCTTGCTACATATTCCAAGGCGGTTGCCAATGGAATGCCTATTTCAATACTTGCCGGTAAGAAAGAAATAATGAAACTTGCTGATGAGGATATTTTCTTCTATACTACATTCGGAGGAGAAGCTCTCTCTCTCGCAGCGGCGAAAGCTACTATTGAAGAATTGAGAGAAAGGAATGTTCCTTTATTCCTGGATAAACAGGGAGCTAAACTTAAGAACGGCTACAACTCAATTGCACAGAAGCTCGGCATCGATTTTACGAGAGCTATCGGATATAACTGGCGATCGATGGCAACATTCGACGAAAAAGCCGGAGATCCTCTTATTCAAAAATCGCTGATGCAGCAGGAGATGATTAAACGGGGAGTATTATGGCAGGGATTCCACAATATGTCCTTTTCGCATAGTGATAATGATGTCGACTATACTTTGAAAGCTCTTGAAGAATCTCTTGTAATTTTAAAACGTGCCGTTGAACAGAACAGATTAAAAGAATTGCTGCGCGGCGAACCGGTTCAGCCCGTATTCCGTAAGACAGATAATTTTAATATCAAGCCGTTGAAGAAAAACTGAAATGGTTATTTTTCAGAGTAAATAAGAGAGTTAAATGGACTTATTCAGATTAAACGGAAGGACGGCAGTAGTTACAGGCGCTCTCGGATTGATTGGCAAAGAGCATTGCAAAGCTTTAAGCGAAGCCGGCGCAAATGTTATTGTTGCAGATCTCGAAGTAAGCCAATGCGCTAAGTTTGCTTCTTCGCTTCAAACTGAATCGATCGGTTGTTACCTTGACGTCACAAATCCGGATTCAATTAAAAAGTTGAGAGATGTAGCACTTACAAAATTCAATCATATCGATATTCTCGTAAACAATGCAGCAATTAATGATATGTTCGAGAATCCGAAAGCAGCCAGCGAACAGTCCAAATTCGAAAATTATCCGCTCGAACTCTGGCAGAAATCGATTGACGTTAATCTGACCGGGGTATTTTTATGCTCGCAGATCCTCGGAAGCGAAATGGCCAAGCAGAAATCCGGCAGCATAATAAACATAGCATCTACTTACGGTATCACCGCGCCGGATCAGTCTCTATACAAAAAAGTGGATGGAACACAATCCTTCTATAAACCACCGGCATATTCGGCTACAAAAGGCGCAGTAATAATGTTTACAAGATTCCTGGCAAGTTATTGGGGAAGCTCCGGTGTAAGAGTGAATACTCTTTCTCCGGGTGGAGTGGAAAACTCACAGGATGAATTTTTCATCTCCAGATATTCAGCAAAAACACCTCTCGGAAGAATGGCACAGCCAACAGACTATAAAGGAGCTCTCATTTTTCTGGCAAGCGATGCATCCTCATACATGACCGGCTCCAATCTTATAATAGACGGCGGCTGGACATGCTGGTAAAACAAATTATATTTGCAGTTTCCATTTAAGTGCTTATAAGGATTTATCGAAATGAAAAAGAAAAAATTATCCCGCAAGGAAATTTCTGAAAGAGCATCTAAAATTAAATTGCTTCTTCTGGATGTTGACGGAGTAATGACAGACACCGGCGTTTATTATTCATCTGACGGGGAAGAATTTAAAAGATTTTCCATTCGCGACGGAATGGGAATAGAACGTCTGAGAAGAATTGCAGATGTTGAAACGGGAATTGTTACCAGAGAGGATACTAAAATTGTTTCGAGCCGCGCGCGCAAATTGAAAATTACCGAATTACATCTGGGTGTGATGAAAAAAGAAGAAATTCTGCCGGAAATCCTTAAAAGAAAAAATCTCCGTGCCGATCAGGTCGCTTTTATGGGTGATGATACAAATGATGTTGAAATTATGAAGCTGGTCGGACTTGCAGCATGTCCGGGTGATGCCACAGAATTCGCTAAAGAAGTCGCCGATCTTATTGTAAAGAATAAAGGCGGCAACGGGGCTGTGAGAGATTTTGCAGAATTAATAATTGATGCAAAATTAATTAATAAGGGAAGGAAAAATTGATGAAATGTGCCAGAGTAAAGGTGGGGAACCGTTTTATAGGCGATGGTGAACCGGTCTATATCATCGCCGAAATCGGAATTAATCATAACGGTTCAATTGCCCTTGCACAAAAGATGATCGACGGTGCTGCCGCGGCAGGTTGCGATGCTGTTAAATTTCAAAAAAGAACTCCCGAATTATGTGTTCCGAAAAATCAATGGACAGTTGAAAGAGAAACTCCCTGGGGCAGGATGTCGTACATTGAGTACCGCCACAAGGTTGAATTTGATTTTGATCAGTACAATGAGATCAACGAGTATTGCAGGCATCATGGAATCGACTGGTTCGCATCGCCATGGGACGAGGAAGCATTCCTGTTCCTCGAAAAATTCGATCCTATAATGTATAAACTTGCGTCAGCTTCCTTAACCGATCATTCCCTGCTTAAAAAAATCAGATCTTCCGGAAAACCGATAATGCTATCGACTGGGATGTCCACATTGGAGGAAATTGAAGAAGCTGTAAAAATACTCGGTACCGAAAATCTTATGATAGCACAGTCAACTTCAACTTATCCATGCCCGGTTAATGAATTGAACCTGAATGTTATCCGGACCTACAAAGAAAAATTTCCTTGTATACCAGTCGGCTATTCGGGACATGAAACCGGATTAGCTCCCACGCTTGCTGCAGTTGCATTGGGTGCGTCATTCGTAGAACGCCACATAACACTCGACCGCGCAATGTGGGGAACCGATCAAGCTGCATCGGTTGAAATTGTCGGCTTAAACAGACTGGTTAAAGATATCCGCGACGTGGAAAAATCTCTGGGAGACGGAATAAAAAAA
Organism: Melioribacteraceae bacterium; assembly: GCA_035362835.1. NCBI lineage: Bacteria > Pseudomonadati > Ignavibacteriota > Ignavibacteria > Ignavibacteriales > Melioribacteraceae > Melioribacteraceae bacterium. The sequence continues at coordinate 31,992 of DAOSDY010000003.1, read as the reverse complement.
GTATACGAGAGCGAACGTAAAAATCTGCAGAAACTGAGAAGAGTAAATATGGAGTTGACCAAGTAATGAATTCCGCCGGGATGTTCGATTTCATAAAGGACTTTATAAATAATCTTGAACCGTTTGAAATTATCTCTTACTCCATTATTGCGGGTGCGGCAATATTGTTTATAATTCTCGAAAGAATTTTCCCATATAACAAAGGTCAAAAGATTTTGCGCGAGGGATTCTTTGACGATTTTGCGCTTTATACAATAGCACAAAGTTATATTCTCGGCATTATAATTTTTGTCTATGTAATCAGGTCGATCGATAGCGCAACGGGGATATCGCGGCTCCAATTATTTTCGCATATACCAATCTGGATCCAGCTTGTATTTTTTACTATCACACACGATCTTTATATCTACTGGATGCACCGCTGGCAGCACAGAAATAAATTTCTCTGGCGCATTCACGAGGCTCATCATTCGCCAAAGAAAGTTGATTGGTTATCCGGCTCAAGATCTCATGCAGTCGAAATTCTGATTAATCAGACCGTGGAATTTCTCCCGATTGTGCTTTTGGGTTCGCCTCCCGAAGTTGCCGCATATAAAGGTGTTATTAGTGCGATCTGGGGGATGTATATCCATTCGAATATCAATGTGAAAACAGGAAGACTTCAGTGGATAATAAACGGACCCGAGATGCACAGGATCCATCATACTACCGGCAAAGGCAGGAACAGGAACTTTGCTACCAAGTTAGCTGTGTGGGACTGGCTTTTCGGCTCAGCATTTCTGCCGGATGAAAAAGCTGAGGAGTACGGACTTAAAACCTTTTTCCCGAATAATTATTTGAAGCAGTTCTTATTCGCGTTCAGGAGTTTTAAGAAAAATTGAATTTAATGCCGCTGAAGATCTCTTCAGCGGCTTGGATTTTACAATCCCTGAATTTTCTGCCCGTTAGGATATCTTACTGAGTAAACAAGTTTCTTAGTTAAAGATTTGGATCCTTCTATATTGATATCCCAGCCGATCTTTCCATCTTTAACTGTATATTTCCCCCATGAAGAATCGATCAATTTGACTTCTATTTCCTCGTTTTTAGAAATAGGTACCTGGTCTTCAATTAGAATTTTTACAGGTATATTTTTATTATTTCTCACTACAATTTCAAAGCCAAAAAATCTTTCAACGTCGCTGCTTAGAAATTTATCCTCAGTAAAATCTTTCATAACTTCTCTTTTTACTGTAATACTCTGATCGCGTCCGAGTGAAATCTTAAGTGAATCTTCGGAAGTAAACGGATCGATAAAAGATTCGCCGACAAATGAATTCTCGAAATAGATATTTGCTGTACCTGGCAGCAGATTAAGATTGTTCCAGTCTGTTAGATATGCCACAAGAAAAGCATTGTCATCCAGCTTCGGTGCCGCGTAATAAGTATATCTCGCGGAGACAGAATAATCTCTAATCGCAACTGTGTAAGGCTTGCCGTCGGAAGGGACAGAATATTTCAGAGATGGATTGAATTCAACGGAAAGCTGTTTCTGATCAACCGAAATATAATCGGCCATCGATTCAGCCATTTGTATTTCGGAAGACATAGCAACAGGTGCTGCAGCCAGGCTTTTCTGGGCCGCTCCTACACGGTCTTTATATAATGCAGCCTGCTGAAAATCAATAAACCAGGGATAGAGTTCCGGCTTTGCATTATTCTGAACCGGATTTCTTGTTGATAGAATTATGTTAACGTCGTTCCAGTCAACACCGCTTCTCTGCCAGACATTAGCCTTATAATTAAAATTGACGGGTCCGTTCAAATTATCCACTCTGATATCGTAAACAGGCTGCCATCCTGCTTCATTTACCAGATACGTCAGTGTCAGATCAAGTTGTGTTGAACTCTTAGCGGAAACGGTTACAATCAGTTCGTTTTCAGGTCTGTTTAATCTTGCATTCAGTTCCGCAAGCTGTTTTTTTATTCTATCGACCTCTTTCTCAATCTTTTTCGACTGATTCATAATAGAGAGCTGACTTGATTTAATTTCCGTAAAACGTTTTCTGAAATATTCCGAAATTTTCTGAAGATCGGTCACGGTCACTCCTTTGCTATCAGTGCCGATTTCTTTATTAGCCATCAGGAGTTCGATTTCATATTTCAGAACATCCAACTCACCCTGTTTTAAATATAATTTCTGATTGAGAGTTTCGAGAGAATCTTCAAGAGCTTTTACTACAGGATTCTGCTCGGCGGGCTTCAAATAATCAAATCTTTGGACAACCGAGATAATAACCGCATCCCCTTTGGCCGAGAGATTTATACTGTTACGGTTGATACCGGATGCCAAACCCTTTAAGACAATCTCAGTTACACCTTTATCAACTTTATATTTTGCAAAATGCTGAATTTCGGCCCCGGTTAAGAATACTTTTACGCCGGTCAGATCCATTTTAACTTCATTACCGGGCAAAGCAAGAAGGCTGCTTCCAAAAAGAATAAACACGATTAAAAATATCCTGTATTTCATATTAACCTCATTAAGGTATTTATTGACTCCGGTTAATTAACATTTTCTTATACATAAATCAAAACCGGCGGTTCCAGAAGGATTTGGGGCATTTGATTCCGGTCTTATTCCTTTCAAATAAGGGCCTGTTTCGTTATTTTTGCTCCGTATTTGTTCAAATTAATCTAAAGTTAAGATCTTATAACTAACCCGATTGTTTCAGATTTTTCCTGCAGAAAATAATTCAATGAAAAAACTACTGATTGATTTTTTAAAGAAGTACTTCAATTCACTTGTTGAAAGCTGGAGTTCGAAAGTTACTCGCGTTTTCAGCAGCAAACTTTCTGAAACTCAAATACGTACATTTGTTGAAAGCAGCATCAACACTCTTGTTGATGTCATTGAAGGAAACGATTACCAGGCCGCTGATCAATATCTCATAGATATCTATACCCTTTTCTCGAAATCCAATTTGAATCTGATTGAAATAAGCGAGCTATTCAGTCAGGGGAGATTCTCTCTATTGAACGAAATTGAGAAAGAGGATACTGGTCAGTTCGACCCGGTTATTGTACTCGGTTATTTAGACGGAATTATAGAGCAGATATTTGCGCGGTACGGAATGCTCCATCAGGAGACAAAAATGAAGGAGCTGGAAAAAGATCGTGACCGGCTTGCATCCCGACTTGAGCTCAACCAGGAGTATCTTGAAAACATTCTTCATGTATCCGACTCGGCAATAATGATTGTAGACAGCAGCGAAAAATTTATTTCGTGGAATAAGGGAGCGGAAAGAATTTTCGGTTATTCAGCTGAGGAAATGATCGGGAAACCATCTTACTTTTTATTGCCTGACGGTGAAAAGTACATTGAGGAGTTAAACAGAATAAGAGAGGAATCGAAATTATCCCACGGTGCGAGGTACTTTGAAACTGACAGACGGACAAAAGACGGACGCATAGTAAGTGTTAAGTTAAGCGTATCGAAATTGCCGAGCAGTAATGGTGAATATGCCGGGCGGCTGATTATTATCGAAGACTTCACAGAGTACAAAAAGCTTCAGGCGCAGATCGATCAGTCGGAAAAACTCGCAGTAATCGGACAACTGGCTGCCGGAGTTGCCCATGAGATCGGTAATCCCCTCGCTTCCATTTCATCACTTGTTCAAATACTTCAGAGGAAAAGTCAGGATCCTTTCATCACCGAGCAGCTTGTAAATATTAAGGAGAATATTGACAGAATCACCCGGATAGTAAGAGAGCTGGTTGACTTTTCGCGACCTCCCAGCTATGAACTTGCCGTTCAGGATATAACTGACATTATAAAAACCGCGCTCGGAATAGTTAAGTATGATAAACGTGTGCGTAAAGTTAACTTTGTAACTGAGATTAAATCAGGGCTTCCCAAAGTAAACGTTGCAGCCGATCAGCTTCTGCAGGTGTTCGTTAATATTCTGATTAATGCTATCGATGCTACAGACGGAAGTGGGACCATTACAGTGAAATCAGGTTTCGATTCCAAAAATATTTTCGTCGAGATTTCCGACGATGGCTGCGGTATGGATCGGGCAATCATCGAGAAAATATTCGATCCTTTTTTCACTACAAAAGAAGTCGGAAAAGGGACCGGACTGGGATTATCGGTAAGTTACGGAATAATAAAGCGGTTTAACGGCGAGATTAAAGTGGACAGCAGGATTAATTACGGAAGTACATTTACAATTCTATTACCAACCGAATTAAATTAACTGGAGATAAAATGGCTGTAAAAATTTTGATTGCAGACGATGAAAAGCCGATCAGGGATTCCTTAAAACTGGTACTCGACGAGGAAGGATACTCAACCGAAGTTGCAGGCGACGGAGAGGAAGCGCTTCAGAAAATTCAATCGGATAATTTCGATATTGTAATTACTGACATTAAAATGCCAAAGGTGGATGGAATTCAATTGCTGGAATCGACTTCTAAAACAGCTCCAGATACCTTCTTTATAATTATGACGGCCTATGCTTCGGTTAAGACGGCAATTGACGCTTTAAGACAGGGCGCATACGATTACCTGATAAAACCGATTGAGTTCGACGATGTAATTCTTAGAATAAAAAAGCTGATCGATTTTAAGAAACTTGCAGCCGAAAATAAATTTCTTCGCCAAAAAATCTCTTCCGATGCAGGATTTACAAATCTTATCGGTAAAAGCGAATCTATGAAAAAAGTATTCGATATAATTTCTCAGGTAGCACCAACAAACAGCAATGTTCTAATACAGGGAAAAAGCGGAACGGGAAAAGAACTTGTTGCCAAGGCAATTCATTTCAACAGCAAAAGAAAAGAGAGAATCTTTTTACCGATCAATTGCGGAGCTATTTCGGAAAATCTGATTGAAAGTGAATTGTTCGGACATAAGAAGGGCGCATTTACCGGTGCGGCCGATGATAAACAGGGATTATTTAAAGTTGCCGACGGAGGCACACTCTTCCTGGATGAAATTGCAGATCTTCCATTGAATATGCAGGTAAAACTCTTACGCGCTATTGAAGACAGGGAATTTTTTCCGGTCGGCGGAACGAAGCCTGTTAGCACAGACGTTAGAATAATAGCGGCAACAAACCAGAATCTATTTGAAAGAACCAAATCCGGTGAATTCAGAGAAGATCTATTTTACCGGCTTAATGTTGTTGAGATTAAACTTCCAACACTAAACGAAAGGAAGGAGGATATTCCGCTTCTCATTAATCATTTTATCGAAAGATACAGCAACGAAATGGGCAAGAAGATTATAGGTGCCGATAACGAAACTATGAAAGCATTGATAGCGCACGACTGGCGCGGAGGCGTACGTGAACTTGAGAATGTAATTGAAAGAGCAATCATATTCTGCAACAGGGATCATCTTACCATTAATGAGCTTGCGGATTATTTCAGAAAGGACTCTCTCGATGCCGGTTATCCTGATTCTTTAAAGGAAGCCCTGCGGAATTTTGAACGGGAACATATTCTTAAGACTATCAAGAAATTCGATTACAATAAAGAGGAGGCATCCAAAGCACTGGAAATTGGTCTCTCCTCTCTCTACAGAAAAATGGATGAACTTGATATTCCAACCAAGTCACCAAAAGATGAGGAATTCTAGAGATTAAAATTCAAGACTGATTCCGATCGAAGGCAAAATGCCGATTGACGATTGGTCATCAATCTCTCCCTTCCTGTAGTCCCACCTGATTGTGTTGGAAACTTTTCTGTTATAAATATTCTGTATATCGATATAAGTGATTAATGCAATACTTTCGAAGTCCCATCTTCTGTCAACCCTGATATCAAGTGAGTGAACCGGTTTAAAACGGCTTGAGTTGAAATTTGCTACACTTTGAGTACCGTCCAAATTGAAAGGAGTAAACGGATTTCCTGTTGCAAAACGGAATTTCAGAGAAGCTTCCCACTTATTGTTGAATATATAACCGGCACTAAGATTAATTATCCATTTCTGATCGAACGAGCCGGCTCTTTCAATTCCGTCGAGAGGAGTAAACCTGCTTTCGCTGTATGTAATACTGAGGATTCCATAGTGCGGGACCTGCGAGGATTTTTTCTGCATCGAAAACTCGACTCCTTTTACAACACCTTTTCCGGCGCTAATTAAAGGATCCAATCCGAATGAAGAAAAATTCTCGTCGCCACCCCCGAAACCCGCGCCTGTATTGGCCAGGATGAGATACGGACGAAAAGTACTTGCCGGGTAATTCTTATAATCCTTATAAAAACCTTCCAGTTTCATTCTGATATCGTCGCGTAGCTTCCGTTCATATCCAACAACAAACTGGTCGACGCGTACTGCTTTCAAATCCTTATTAGATTCAAATGCTGCAAGCCAGATATACGACGGATTCTGATGGTAGATTCCAGTACTGAAACTTAAAGTAGCTTTATCGCTTATTATATATGAAAGTGCAAGGCGGGGACTAATATTAAGTCCGTTATTTATTCCGCTGAAATAATCCGCCCTGGCTCCGAATGAGATCATTAACCTGTCGAACAGTACATCGGAGTATTGGGAATAGAAGCCGAACTTGGAATAATTTCTCGATGTACTGAGAGAAGTAATTTGAAGAGTTTCTCCGAAAGATGTTAAGAAACTTTCAAGCTTTAGATCCGCATTGAATTTAATAAGTTTTGCCGATGTACCAACGTTCAATTCGGATGTTGATGATAATTTGTAAACAAGGTCGGCTTTTAATTCGTTTTCACCTTCCCTGGACTGGTTAAGGAAAATCGGATTTAGAAGCGTATCCCTCTGGGATGTGTCGTAGTCAACAAAATTTCTGGAGAGGGTTATATTATAGAATCCTTTGCCGAACAGCTTTCTGAAAGAGATACCGGTCACATACTGGTTCTGGTTGCTTCCAAGGATCCGGGAATTTTCGTAAAGGTCTTCCGAATCTTTATTGTTAAATTTTACTTTGTCGAATGCACCGATAAAGAGATACGACAATTTTGTTCTTGTATCTATTTCGTATGTGAATTTGGAAAGGAGGTCGTAATATTCTGGCACAAAATTAAATCCGGCTGCATTGAAGATAAAATCAAGATAACTTCTTCTGGCAGAAAAGATAAAATTGGAGTTTGATGAAACCGGTCCTTCCAGATTAAATCCGAATTGAGAAGCTGAAATAGTCCCTTTCCCTCCTATCCTGTCTTTTCTTCCCTCTTTTAAGTCGATCTGCAAAACAGACGAGAGTTTATCGCCATAAATGGCAGAAAACCCGCCTGTAGAAAAAGTTGCTTCCCTAACGTAATCGAGATTTATAAAACTGAGAGGTCCGCCTGTAGCTCCCTGGCTGCCGAAATGGTTTATATTAGGCACAACAAATCCGTCAACCACATACAGATTCTCTGATGGTGCGCCTCCTCTTACAACGAGGTCATTCCTGCCGGGACTCGCCTGAGCAACACCGGGAAGGACAGAAAGCGCACGTACCACATCCTCAAATCCGCCCGGAGCCCTTCTTATTTCCTCGTTTCCGAATGTTATAACGCTGTTTAACTCTGTCGGGTTCATATCAAAATACTCCGACTTAACAACAACCCCTTCTAGTTCAATTACCGCCTCTGTAAGTTCAAAAAGAAGCTCAGTCGGTTTAACGTTATTAACAATCACATCAGATTTCACGATTGTATTAAATCCTATTGCAGAGACTCTAACCTGATAAGTGCCGGGTTCCAGGCCGCTGATTTCAAATTTGCCATTTATATCGGTAGCAGCGCCTATATTTGTACCAAGAACTACAATATTGACAACAGGCAACGGTTCCTTTGTAATCTTATCAGTCACTTTACCGGTAATACCGCCTCTGGAATTCTGGGCGGTAATTGTAATCTGAATGAGAAGAACAAAAACTGTCGTAAAATATTTTAACTGTTTCATTTTCCTTTATAGATTTTTTTAACTACTTAACTAACACTGTTCATTTAAAATTAGTTCTGATTTAAAAATAGATAATAAAATGAGCAGTATTATCTACTTTTTTTTATATTTGAACCGCATCTCACCTATATAAAGGGCTATGGAAAAGGAAAAACCGGACTGGGGTAACCTCTTAAATTTCAGCGATGGGATTAAGAACATATTTATTTCCATCATATACAAAAACGGTGAAGGCAGAAACTTTTTTTCGAATTCTATTTTCGATATAACCGGGTATCAGCCGGATGAGATTAATTCTTTTTCAGAAAAAATATATTCAATTGTCTGCGAAGAAGACCTACCTTTGCTAAAGAAAAAGCTTGCGCAGCTTGAGAGCGATTCATCACTGGATTCCGGTACTCTTAACTTCAGAATTGTTTCGAAATCGGGTATTAAAATTTGGCTCCAGGAATCACTTAAATTGATCAGGGATCATGATGGTGAAATAGTTGAAAAAAGAAGTACGTTTTTCGATATAACTGAATTGAAAGAGAAGGAACTGAAAATCGAAAAGTCTAATACGGCTCTTATTGAACAGAATTCAGCCAAGGATAAATTCATTTCAATAATTTCGCACGATTTAAGAGCGCCTTTTACAACTCTTCTCGGATTTTCTGAAATACTTTTGAATGAGAAGGATCTTAGTGAAGATGAAAAACTGGAATATCTGAAATATATTTACGACGCATCCAAAACCCAGCTCAACCTGATTAACTGTCTTCTCGATTGGTCCCGGCTTCAGACAGGAAGAATAAAAATTGATCCGATGCGCTTAAACGTTAAGTCGGCAGTAGCAGCCGTTATAACTCCGTTAACCGGGGATGCGGTACGAAAAAATATTGATATTAAGTTCGATATTCCGGCAGACTTATTCATGAACGCCGACGAAAGATTGATCGGACAGGCAATTGTAAATCTTGCAAGTAATGCAATAAAATATACTCCTGACGGGAAAGAAATATATATTCACGCGCAAAGATTCAAAGACGGAATGATTGAGATAATTGTGAGGGACCAGGGTCTCGGAATAGCAGAAGAAAATAAGGATAAGCTATTCAAAATTGATCAGAAATTTTCGCTTGTAGGGACAAACGGTGAAAAAGGAAGCGGACTGGGACTGACATTAATGAAGGAAATAGTTGATAAGCACGGCGGTCACGTCTGGTTCTATTCGCAGGTAGGTGAAGGAAGCGAATTCCATTTCACGGTTCCCGAAGCCAAGAACTGCGTACTTGTTGTAGAAGACGACCCGTCTGTAAGAGCTCTTTATAAAAAGGTTATTGAAGAAAATCTGAAAAATTTTGACATCGTTTCCGTAGATAACGGATACGAGGCAATCGGGATACTTAAGAATCTTCTCCCCACTTTAATTATTACGGACCACGATATGCCGTTGATGAACGGGATACAACTTGTTGAAGCTCTTAACAAACGGGAATCGAGCAGGTCGATTCCGGTAATTGTAGTTTCTGCCAAGCTTACAGACGAAATCTCGAAAGCATATTCCAGATTAGGTGTTAATAAAATTATTCCCAAACCTCTCGAACTGAATCTCCTGCTCGATACAATGCAGGAAGTTATTTTTTAGGTTTCTCTTACCGGATAAATTATACTATGCCACAATCGGAAAAAGAAATAGCAAGGCACTGGTTTGCACTCTATACAAAACCCCGTCAGGAATTTAAAGCGGTCTCTCAGATCTCCTCTTTATCGATTGAAGTTTACCTTCCGACAATGCTGAAAGAAAAAAAATGGAGCGACCGTAAAAAGAAAATTGAAGTGCCGGTATTTCCCGGATACCTATTTATTTTTGCTGACGAATACGAGAGAATTCATTCAATGCAGCAAACATCAATTGTTAGAACTATCTGTTTTAACGGAAAACCATCGGCAATACCGGATTGCCAGATTGAAAACCTTAAAAAAATTCTAGCCGAGAAACCGGAAGTATTTGTTACGGATAAAATTGAAGTCGGGACAAAAGTTATGATAACAGAGGGACCATTTAAAAATGTAACCGGTATTGTTACAGAGCATAAAAAGGGGGAAAAGCATCTTGCCGTATCAATTGATCTTCTTCGCAGATCGGTGCTGGTCAGGATTGATAATGAAGGCATCATAAAAATTGTAGAAACCTGAGCTTTGCCATTCATATTTTTTTTAATAAATTGACAACACTTTAGGGAATAAAAAACGGTTTATGTTTAATCAAAAGAGATTAAATGAACTTTCTGCAGGAGATGAATTCACACTCTTCCTTATTATCACAAAATCCGAAATAAAAACTGCCAAAACAGGTAAACCATTTTTAAGTCTTGAACTGAGAGATCAAACGGCCCTTCTCCCGGCAAAAGTCTGGAATAAATTCGAAGAGTTCGCAGATCAACTGAAAGAAGGAGCCATTGTTAAAGTTGCGGGTTCTATTGAAGAATTCAACAATTCGCTTCAAATAAGAGTCGATAAGATTAGACCGGCTAAAGATGAAGATGATGTGTTGCCCGAAGACTTTCTCCCGAAATCAAAAAAAGCTCTGACTGAGCTTATCGATGAATTAAAAAGAATAATCGGTTCAATAAGCAATCCTTATCTCCTTTCTCTTATCAATAAAATTCTAAGCGGGGAAAACCTGGAGAAGTACACCAGAACACCTGCAGGCAAAGCATGGCATCACGCATATATCCACGGGCTTCTGGAACATACACTTGAGATAATAAAGATTTGCGATCTTATGGCTCTTATCCATCCTGAGATTAAGAGAGACCTTTTAATTGCCGGAGCCCTGCTTCACGATTTCGGAAAGACAGAGGAACTTACTTACGATACCGCATTTGATTATTCGGATAAGGGGAAGTTGCTGGGGCACATCGTGATCAGCGCATTGGAAGTTGAAAAGGCGGCTAACGAGATTACCGATTTCCCCGAAGAATTGAAGAATCAACTTTTACATCTAATACTAAGTCATCAGGGCAAATTGGAATTTGCATCGCCGGTAGAGCCAAAAACTCTGGAGGCAATTGTATTATACCAGGCTGACGAACTGAGCGCGAAAACAAATGCTTACAAATACGCGATCGAAACAGATAAGAATAAAGGTTCGCGCTGGACCCGTTTTTTAAATCTTGTAAATACATCACTATATATTCCGGACGACTTCCCGGATGAAAAACAAACAGAATAATCATAAACATTAAGAGGACTCAAAAAATGAAAAAAGCACTCTTATTACAATTCTTATTATTATTTCTTTTTTCCGGTTTTGCATCTGCTCAATCAGTGAATCAGCTTGTTGAAGAATGTGATAAATATTACGCACAGTTCAATAACGAGAAAGCCCTTGAAGTTCTGCTCAAGGCAGAGAAAATGGAACCGGATAACTGGGAAGTTGTTTGGCGGTTGAGCCGTACTTATGTAGACATTGGTGATAAAATGCCTGCAAGTACATCTGCTCAGGAGGACGCACAGATAGCAACTTATCAGAAAGCCCTCGACTATGCAGAAAAATCGGTTAAGCTCGACGGCGGCAAATCTGTCAGCTTTTTAAGAAGAGCCATTGCAAACGGCAAGATTGCACTTTTCAAAGGTGTTTTTACAGTAGCAGGGGTTGTGAATTCAGTTAGAGCTGATGTAGAAAAGGCGATACAATTGAACAACGGGGGTAATTTTGTTCAGGGTGTTTCCCATTATGTACTTGGAAGAACTCATGCAAAAACCAGTGAAAAGTGGAAACCCGCACGTTCTGTTTTGGGTCTGGGTTGGGCTGATAATGAAATAGCAATTAAGGAATTCAAGAAAGCGATTGAGCTTTTCCCAAACTATGTTATGTTCTATGTAGATTACGCAAATTCCCTGGTTCGCGAAGATGAGTATAAAACAGCCCGCGAAATGTTAAACAAAGCATTAACCATAGCCAACTCACATCAGGATGATGAAAAACGGAAGGCTGAGGCAAAACAGATTCTTGATGATATAAAAGACGAATAATTAATTTTCAGCAGCCTCTCCTCAAAAGGGAGAGGCTTTTTAATATGGAATTCAAAAAAGAGTTTTCGGATAATCTGGAAAAGGCAAAGAAGCTGGTTTTCTTTACCGGTGCAGGAATTTCGGCCGAGAGCGGGATCTCAACTTTCCGCGGCAAAGACGGAATATGGAACAAAATGAAACCGGAAGAGCTTGCCAATTTTAATGCCTTCATGAAAAATCCCGACCTGGTCTGGCAATGGTATCAGCATCGCAGAGATATTGTTCACAACACGGAACCGAATGCCGGACATTATTCAATTGCCGCACTGGAAAAATTCTACGAAGTTTCTGTTGTAACCCAGAATATTGATAACCTTCACAGAAGAGCCGGTTCTACAAAAATTTACGAGCTTCACGGAAACATCGAAAGAAATTTCTGTGTCGATTGTAAAACATTTTTCGATCTGAATGAACTCGAGCCATCTGACGGAGTACCCCACTGTAAAAAATGCGGCGGACTGGTCCGGCCCGACGTAGTCTGGTTTGGCGAATATCTTCCCCAGGATCAATTCAGCGGCGGAGAGACAGCGGCAGAATGGAGCGATATCTGTTTCGTTGTTGGTACTTCGGCGGTTGTATATCCTGCGGCTTATATTCCGATGAGCGCTAAAAGAGCGGGTGCTTTCCTTGTTGAAATTAATATCGAGCCTACAGAGTTATCCACTCACGCTGATTACTCATTGTTCGGCAAATCCGGTGAAATACTTCCGGAAATTTTGAAGCTGGTTAATAAGATAAAATCCGGCGGGAATTTATAAACGGCACTCCTCTTCGGCGTATGTGTTCTCTGTTTCAAGAACCCTCACCTTAATACCTTCAATATTTGCCGGTAAACTATTCTTTTTAAGTTGATCGAGTAGATAAAGACAAATATTCTCGGCAGTTGATTCGAAAGGTACAACAAGTTTGTTCGATCCCAGTTTATCCAGCATTTCAATCAATTCAGCATCATTTTCATTCACCATAAATGAGTGATCCATCTTGTCAATCAATGGTTCCACAATATTTTTCAGATCATAATAATCGAGAAGAATTCCGTTCTTATCCGGTTTACCAGAGAGTTCAATCATACATGTATATGAATGACCGTGCAGGTTTTTACATTTCCCTGCATGGAACGCAAGACGGTGACCCATTTCCCATTTAAACTCTTTTGCAATTTTCATTACACACCTTTAGTTTCAGGATGCCAAATAATTTTATGCATCTGCAGTTGATATCTCACTTTCAGTTTATCTTCCAGTACCCAGTTAACCAGTTGAACCGGTTCAAGTTCTCCAAATACAACAGAAAAGAGAACTCCGCATTTATTCATGAGGTCATACTTTTTAACTATTTCCCTGGACCACTCATAATCCTCACGTGTTCCGATAACAAATTTTACTTCGTCAGTAGGCTTGAGATATTCAAGATTTTCATATAAATTTTTCTTCATCATTTTACTGGAAGGACATTTAAGGTCGAGTATTATCATCACTCTCTTATCGACTTTTTCTACAGTAAGGCTTCCGCCGGTTTCGAGCATTACTTCGAATCCTTCATCGCACAGTCTTTTCATCAATTCGATCGATTCCGTCTGGACCAGCGGTTCTCCCCCAGTTATTTCCACAAGCCGGCAATCATACTTTTTGACTTCTTCAATAATGTGGTCAATAGTTTTATCTGTCCCTTCGTAAAAAGCGTATTCGGTATCGCAATAGACGCATCTCAGGTTGCAATAAGTAAGCCGGACAAAGACGCATGGCAGGCCCGCTTTAGAGCTTTCCCCCTGAATCGAATAATATATTTCATTTACTTTAAGCAATTAAATTCCTTTAAAGCCGGGTGCAAAGATAATAATCATTTAAATAACCAACCAATAAAGGGTCTTTTTCGACTTTTTGGGAGGGGAATTCTTCAGTTCAGGACCCCGGATAATCTTAAAAAACGGAATTTATCCGCAGGAATCTCATTAATTACATTATTTGCTAATTTGATTCGGATGTTTCAGAATACTATATTTACGCACGTTTTTTAACAATTATAAGGTATTTTGAATGGCGCATCACAAGTCGGCGAAAAAGAGAATTAAACAGAGCAAAAAAAGAAGCGAAAGAAACAAAGCCGCTTTATCAAAAGTTAAGACACTTGTAAAAAAGGTTTATTCAACCGAAGACAAGACTCAGGCCGAAACATTATTAAAAGCTGCGGTTGCAACCTTGGATAAACAGACAGCTAAAGGAAGAATTCATAAGAATACGGCTGCAAGAAAAAAATCAACATTAACAAAACACGTTAATAAATTAGCCGCTGCAAAATAATTTTCTCTTAACATCATTTACGGCAACTTAAATTATTTTAGGTTGCCTTTTATTTTTTTAAATCCTCGATTGCATCAAGCCCTTCAGTTTCCGGGATGAAATACCGGACTTTTAATTTTTCCTGACGTGCGCTCTCGGGTTTCCTGATTCTTTTTCTGACAATTACAGAATGTTCAATCATCATGCTGTTTTCCACGATTGAACCGAAAATATATGTTACTCCCTTTACGGTAACGTTATTACCGATTATTACAGGGTACTCATCATTTCCCGTAATTCTGACACCCGATTCTATAACGGAGTTTTCACCAACTGATATATTCCCCTTCAGAATATTGCCTGAGAATATTTCCACATTATCCGAAAGCTCAATCTTCTGTCCGTAGTAACATGATAGTTGTACATTCTCTTTTATAGTTACATTTTTCCCCAGGCAAATTTCACCGCTGAGGTATGCATTCTTCATAAGTGAAGTATTATAATTCAGTTTAACTCCCCTTCCGACGAAAACACCCTTGCCGATTTTTATATCGAGAGGATTACCCGCCAGATCCATCTTCAGGATTTCATTGACTACGCTTTCATCTATAAAGAAATCATCCGGATCATCAATAGAAATTACGTCTTTGATTTTTTCATATACAAGTCGGCGTGCGACGGCATCCATTTCTTTAAGGACCGATTTGTTATTGAATCCCATCAGAACGTATTGTTCAGCGGGGCTGACTGCAGAAACCCGGTAACCGTGTGTATTAAAAAGATAGATTAAATCCGTAAGGTAGATTTCCTTCTGAACATTCTCGCTTCTTATCTCTTTTATCAAACTATTCAGCAGCTTAAAATCAAAAGCATAAACGCCCGAATTGAATTCCCTGTTCTCAATAAGATCCTTTTTGGTGAACGAAATCATTTTATTCTTGTATTTGACCTTGTACGGCTTATTATCCGGCAGATTAACAATATCCTTATACTCGATTATTTCAATCACATTTCCGTAATTGGTTGGCCGCTTGCCGGACTTTCCGGATAAAGGTACTCTAACAACCCGGCCGTAATAATTCTCTTCGGTTTTCCCTTCAAACATACCGGTAAGCACAAGCATGTCAGTGCCGGAACTCATAAAATAATTTTTAAAGTCGTTCACTGTTGCCGCATCTATAAGTCCCATATCGCCGGGCAGAACATAAATTGATCCTTCATATTTATTCGGAACGATATTTTCGAGGGCAACCTGAACGGCATGCCCTGTTCCGTTCTGAACTTCCTGATAAGCATAAAGGAGAGAGTTTCGTTTGCCAACAGTTTTAATCACTTCTTCAGCTTTAATTCCAACTACTATAATTATATTAGCATCACCAAGGGACTCAAGACACGCATTGCAAACGCGTTCGACGGTTGGCACTTCCCATATCCGGTGAAGCATTTTGGAAGTATTCGATTTAATTCTTTTGCCGTGGCCGGCTGCAAGAATTATTGCAGTTTCCTTTTTATTATAATCAAAATCTGAGGAGTAGGATTTAATCAGATCATTTATTTGGTCGTTATTCATAAAGTCCCTTTATAATGATTGGCACAAAATTAAGCATTATTGAAAAATAAATATTACTAAGATCCATGATTCGAGAGTTAAAACTAACTTTTTTTTAAGGTCTTTTTTTCGTTAATTCGAAGCGGTTTTTAATTTTTTTTAAGGGATTAGATGAAAAGAATATCAATTGCTTTTGTAATCCTGATTATGTTCTTCTCAGCATCGGGATTAAAGGCTCAGGAGAGCGGATTCGGACTGGGAATAATAGTAGGTGAACCGACAGGTTTCAGTGCAAAATACTGGTTGGACGAAGACAATGCATTCGATTTCGGTCTGGCTTATTCATTCGTAAGAAAGTTCAGCGCATTATCAATACATGCGGATTATCTTTACCATGCATTTGATGTTGTTAAATCAGAATACCGGTTGCCGGTCTATTACGGTTTCGGCGGCCGTTTACGGTTTGTAAATAACTCCGACAATGCTCTCGGAGCGCGTGGAGTTATCGGTATTGCCTGGTTAAACGATCAAGCCCCCATAGATGTTTTTTTAGAACTGGTACCTGTATTCAATCTGCTGCCGAAAACATCGCTCGATCTCGACATCGCTCTGGGTGCGCGATACTACTTTAAATAGGAATGGAGATGATTCCCGAGACCCAATTCGATTCCCCCGAGCGATCGGAACCTGAAGAGATAATAGACGACTATTTACTCTTCAAGGTCAATCCTCTTATCAGCGAGATACTGGAAGGGTTTCCTGAATTTGTAGTTGTACTGAACCGTAACCGGCAGATAGTTGCGTTTAACAATAAAGCTTACGACGCATTCAACGTTAAAGTACCCGAGCAGATTCTGGGAAAGCGGATTGGGGAAGCGTTGAATTGCATACACACCAATCAAATGGCCGGCGGATGCGGAACTTCATCATTCTGCCGTGAATGCGGTGCCGGTAAGTCCGTTAAGCAGACCCGTGAGACTAATGCAAAACAGGAAGAGGAATGCAAGATAACCGCTTTACGGACGGGGAAGGAAATTTCGTACGAATTTTCTGTATTCACTCAGCCGATTCGGTTTAAGAACAATTCATATACACTTTTTTCAGTCAAAGATATTTCGAGCGAGAAAAGAAAAGAGGCGCTGGAGAGAATCTTTTTTCACGACATACTCAACACTTCAAGTGCAATCAACGGTTTGGCTCAGCTCCTGATAAAAGAGAAAGAGAATGAAGAAAAGGAACATCTCACAAATTCGCTCGTGGTTTCATCGGAACAATTACTCAATGAGATATTATTACAGCGCGAGATCAGGCATGCCGAGGAAGGTAATCTTCAAATAAGTATAAAAGGTTATTCCGCCAACGAACTGCTTCAATCGGCTTTTGAAGTTTATCAGAATCATGAACTTACAATCGGAAAGAATTTCTTTGTGGAATTCCTTGAAAATGATGTTAAAGTTCAGACCGATAAAGTCCTTGTGGTTAGGTCTCTCGGCAATCTCATAAAGAATGCTCTCGAGGCTTCATTAAATAACGACGAGGTTAAACTCTACGCCTATTCGGCAGATGACACAGTATACTTCAACGTTTACAGCACTCAGCTTATTCCAGAGAATGTTCAGCTACAGCTCTTCAAAAGATCTTTCAGCACAAAACAGAAAAAAGGGCGCGGCATCGGACTCTACAGCGTAAAACTGATAATAGAGCAGAACCTCCAAGGTAAAGTTTCATTTGTTTCGAGCGATCAGCTCGGTACCGTTTTCACTATTGAAATACCTCTCAATTTTACCCCTGAATCTACTTAATCTTATAAAGTTGCCACCATGGAGTATGCGGGGAATCGTGATGCTCAAAATGGTACCCGAAAAAATAACACGAAAGCATTGCCCAGAGATGATTCTTCTTTTGAGTCCTTGCCTTATGAGGTTCCATATCGTGCTGATGAGGTTTACGGTGCGGGAGATAAGTCCCGAAGAAAAAAAGCTGAAAAGAACTTAATATTGCCGGTATCACCCAGAAAAACCAGAGTGATATTTCATCCACCCAAATTTTAAGAATATTAAACGCTGCTGCCATTATAATTAACTGAGTGATCGTTGCATACCGGTACATAAAGGACCCCCACCAGACAAAAAAGTTCTGTGACTTTATGTTAAAATCCGGATCCTCGGCCGTTCCGGGATTCTTATGATGCCTGAAATGATTCGCTATTAATCTTTTATAAGAAAGACCCGCATATAAAAACGCTGCAGCTGTTCCAACAGCACGGTTGAGTCTCTTATTGCTGCTTACAGTTTGATGCATGGCATCATGACCGGTAATAAACAATCCGGTATAAAAATAGGTCTGCAGAAACAGATGCAAATAAAATATGGGTGATATAAAATCAACATCAACTGAAGTCAAAATATAGATCAGGTGAAACAGCCAGATAAGAATAACAGATGTTGCAATTAATATTCCCATTTGAACCTCATAAGAATAGAAATAATGAAATGAAGAAAACGAATTGAACGAGAAGATAAATTTTAGGAAGATCGGTTTTTATGTGCAGATTAAATCTTGAGAATAACCATGTTACAATAAAAGCGATTACAAACCATGCCGCATAATTCTGAAAGGGTATTTCTCCGTCCAACCAGTTCCAATAATCAAGTTTCATTGCAACGGGTTCAAGAAACAGATCAAATACTACAGCAATCAGTCCCGTAACAACGGCAATAAGATTTTTATCGCTTGTTATTTCCTTCGAAATTATAATCCCGCCAAGAATAACAAAGACCCAGTTGAGGCCTATTATCAATGGTACATCAAATAACTTTGATCCGAGTGTCCTTCCGTATGAATATTGACCGAAAATTTGCCCGGTCTTAACTCCGGCAATTTCAACTGTAAGCGTAAATAAATAAGTGGCTGCCAGCCAGTAGATTAATTTCCTGTTCGACTCCAACAATAGTGAATAAAACACTACGCCAATTGTTAGAACAAGAGTAAACGGAGTCAGCAGAAGCATTAACTCTCTTGTATCAGGGAGAAGATGACCGGCAACTCCGACAGCAAAAATTATATAGAGGAATTTAGTTGCGTATCTTACTACTATATTTTTCTTCCCTTCCATGTTCTCCTGCCAAAAATTGATTGATGGACCGAATTAAATCCGATAAAAAGAAGGACGGGAATCTGTATAAAATGAAGTATAGAGTTTATTAGAACATTCTGCCTGCTCATCTTCGAAATAATAATTCTACCGATTAGAATAATTGATACGACTACGAGAAATTCCGGACCGGCTGCAACAAGTAAAAGAGGGCTGAAAAATAAAACAAAGATAAAAAACAATAGAGAGGCAAAGACAAAAATGTTAGTATTAAAACCGCTGAAAAAATTTTTAGAGAATCCATTAATCGAATCTTTAAATGAGTTATACATTTGGCATGATACCGAATCATCTCCAAGAGCGGTCATCATCCTCAGATTTCTCCTTTTAATTCTTCTTGCCAGTTCCATGTCTTCAACAACCTGATCTCTAACAGCGCTGTGTCCGCCGGTTTCTTCATAGGTTTTACTATCGATCAGAATAAACTGTCCGTTCGCTGCAACGAAGGATTTATTGGCTGATGAATATACTTTGATAAGGGGCAGAAACGTTAGCAGAATCCAATTCATTAACGGTACAACAAGTTGAGCTCCAATACCGGAAATTTTCTGAGTCGGAAATACACTTAAAAGATTAAGATGTTTCCCTAGGAACAATCCAACTCCATTTGAAACAGAGTGCCTGCTGAGTCGAACATCCGCATCGATAAAGAGAAAAAGGTCTCCGGACGCTTTTTTTGCTAGTTGAAAGCAAGCCCAATTCTTACCGAGCCATCCTTCAGGCAGATCTCTCCCCTTTTCAATTCTTACGCGCTTATCCTTAGATTCAAAATCGTTAACGATTGATGCCGTTTTATCTATGGAATGGTCATCTAGAACAATTACCTCAATATTCTTATAAGACTGTTCGAGAACAGATTCAAGGCAAGCTTTAATATTATACTCCTCGTTTCTGGCAGGTATCAGAACCGATATCTTAAGATCAGTGCCGACTACCGGATCAGTATTCTTAATGCGCGGTGCGGTAAAATAATTGTAAACAACAACACACATAAAAAAAAGATTCAGAGTAATCAACGATATAAACAATAATTCCCAGATCATCTACTAAACAGATCCCCTGCAAAGTTCATATTCTCCGCTGCATCCGCAAGCTGATCGAGATTACCGGTAAAGTTTCTTTCGAAAGCATTGTAATCATCAAATATTTTTGTGCCTTCAATTGGATTACCGTACCTTGCAATTACCGCGGGATGTTTTTCATTATAGAAATGAATCTTGAATCCCACGGGCAGAATTAAGAAATCCCCTTTAATTTCTCTTGTAAATATTTTCAGACCTTCTTTCAACTTGAGCGGTCTTTTCTCGAAAGATTGAATTTCACCCTGGGGATACGTAATAATAAAATTAACTGTATTGGAAACCAATTCACTAGTATATCGTGAAGTTTCTATTACGCTCCGTACATTTCCCGGATCAATAGAATACGCACCGAGCTTGCTGAAAAACCTGTATTTGCGTAATTGATCCTCGAGCATCATAATATGGAATTTCCGGTCTATATCCCTCGCAAAAAGATACTTCGCAAAGAAACCGTCCCACCAGCTGATATGATTAGGAGTTACTACGAGGCCGGTATTGTCTGGAATTTCAGGAAATTGATTAACCAAATAAAAATGGCTGAAATTATTTTTAAGTATCCGGTTCATATAAGGAATAAAGATCCACTCAGCGTAGTTTTTATGATTGGCTTTAATCATTATAGACTTTTTCAACCTTCTTTAATTAAAAAATCCGGGTGATAAAAACAGCCGATGTAAGTTAAGAATTAATAATTGACTCTGCAGCCATTTTACCCGAAAGGATTACCAGAGGAATTCCACCGCCCGGATGAGAGCTTCCGCCGCAGAAATAGAGGCCCGAATACTCTTTGGATCTGTTTTTCTGCCGGACAAAGGCAGCGCTTTTCCCGTTTGATGAAATACCGTAAAGACTACCGAGAGTGCTTCCAGTCTCTTTCTCAATCATTCCGGGAGTCAGTATCTTTTCAAACACAATTTTGTTTTCAATATTTATATCGAGCCGGTTCTTTATTTTTTCAAAAATATTCCTTCGGCTCTTTTCAATTTCTCTTTCCCAATTTTGATTCTCAATATACGGGGCATTAATCATAACGAACCAGTTCTCGTGCCCGGCCGGGGCATCATCCTCTTTGAATCTAGATGAAATGTAAATATAGACAGTCGGGTCATCTGGGCAGACTTTTCTATCAAAAAGGTCGGCAAATTCTTTTTTGTAAGCAGAAGAGAAAAGAATATTATGAATTTCCAGATCCTTATGATTCCCCTGTACTCCCCAGTAGAAAACCAGAGCAGAGGTTGAAGGTTCCAGTTTCGAAAAGCGTTTGGCAGAAGGCGTAACAGAATCCTTTAACATCTGTTTATATGTGTGGTTTGCGTCGGCATTCGAAACAATTGTATCATAATTTTTCTTTTCAACAATTCCGTTTCGGTTAACTGTAATACCGGTAACCCAAAAATCATCGTGGTGTATTTGAGTTACTTTGCTATCGAAGAAAAAGTTGACTCCCTTTTTACGGGCTACCTGAAAAAGTGCCGTAACGAGCGAATAGATTCCGCCACTTAGAATATAACCGCCCAGATTATACTCAACATGCTGAATAATATTAAGTGTTGCAGGAGCTTTATAGGGATTTGAACCGTTGTAAGTTGCATACCGGTCGAAAAGCTGAACTGTCTTTTTGTCCCTGAAAAATGCTCTGTTGGCTTTATGCATTGTTCTGAACGGATCGATGCTGTTTATATTTAATAGTGTTTTTAAAGCCTTCTTTGTCAGGAAATTTTTCCGGTCGGAAAAATCCTGAAATAGGAAAAGATCGGCTGTTAACCGGTAGATCTTTTCGGAGTATTTTAAATATTTTTTCACGGATTCGGCAGTGTCAGAAGTCTTATCAGATATTTCCCGCGCAAATTTTTCAGTATCGGCGTAGGCGTTTATTACAGTTCCGTCATCATAAAAATATTTACAAAGGTTGCTAAGCGGAATTACCTTAAGATAATCTTCGATATTCTCCGCAACGTTTTCAAATAATTCTCTAATTACAAACGGCATAGTAAGTAAGGAAGGGCCTGTATCAAACCGGAAGCCATTTTCTGAGATCTGATTAGCTTTACCACCGGGTTTGCTATTCTGCTCGTACAGATCAACCTGGTAGCCGGATCCGGCAAGCCTGACTGCAGCACTCAGTCCTCCGAGTCCTGAACCTATAACCGCTATTTTTCTTTTTTTAGCCATTTATCTTTTGCAATCAAATAGACAAGGAGATAAAATGAAAGCATGGAAAAGGAATAAAAGAAGTCCTCCATCGGAATTGTCGTTATCCTGATACCCCATATTGCCTCCGGAGAGTAGGTTACTATAGGAAGCGAAGTAAGAAAATAATTTACAATTAGAAAAGGAAGATACATGAAGAGAATCCAGAGCCAGTAGAGGAATGAATTAAGAATGTGTAAACGGGAGTTTAATAATTGAGCTATCAGCAGAAACAATCCGCTGAATATTAATACAGTAAAAGTGTAATACTGGTCGATAAAAAGGAAACCTGTGATAATTAAAAATGCAGAGCTAAAATAAACGGTTTTCTTTCCAATCTGAATTTTCTTTTCGCTTAAATAATATTTTCCTGTTTCATAAAGAAAGATACCTGAATAAGGAACAGTAATAAAAAAAAGAATTTCCTCTAAAGGTAGATTAATTATTTTGACACCTGTGATAAAGAGGGTATTAAATCCCCAGTCTCCCCGGTAGGTTGCAATTACATCCCAGATAATATAAGTACCGCCGACAATAAAGACAGAAACAAGGAGCGGAAATAAATTTTTATAGAACCGGATCTTTTTTTCGAAAGAAAGCAGCAGAGGAACTATAATTGTGAGAATATTAATAAGCAGGTATTCACTAATCATTTAGATTCAGAACAAAATTTTCTTTTAATATTTTTTCCTTAGAAGGATCGAGCCGTTCACTTCTAACCAGAAACTCCGCTATACCAATCTGAATTTCCTCTTTAATACTGGAATAGTCTTTTTTCAAAAGAAGTTTAAAGATTTCATTTGCATCCTCCTGCTTTTCTGCTGAGTGACCGAGAATCCCGGGAACATGATGAAGGATAGCAAACCGTAAAAAACGGATTTCAAGACTGTTCGGTTCTCTGCTTACAACTCTGGAAAAGAGATCCATAGATTCATTGAAATACTCGAGCTTTGTCAAAGGCCAGAATGCGTGCTTCGATTTAACAGATTGCAATGCCGCAACATATGCAAGAATAAGGTTCGGATACTTCCCCTTATCCGCCGAGAAATTTTTTTCAATGTATTTTTCGATAACTTCTACGAGATCCTCATTCTCAACGGAGGCATAATAATTAGTCCTTATGTACTCCAGGATTTCGAGGTCGATCTCATGGTTACCCGATTTCACCTTTCCGTTCGCGAAAACCGGCAAATGAATAAAAAACAGTATCAAAAGAAGTACTTTCATCAGTCGAACCTGATCTTAGCAACCTTAATTTCCCAGAAGGATTTAAGGAAGAGGAAAAACTTAGTAAAATTTGAAACACGGACCCTTCTCTTAAGAAGTTCTTCAACTCCAAGCTGCTGAATCTTTTTAAAGAGAACAAAGTAATAGAGATATGCTGTGTATACTCCGAGCCGCACACCCATCGGAAGCCCGGAAATCCCATGCAGGGAAATTTTGAATTCTTCATCAACCTCTTTTTCGAGCCGAATTTTATTCTCATTATCTATACCTCTCGTATCGTGCACATCCGGCAGATAGATTCTGCCTCTTTCGTGAATATCGCTCTTAATATCCCTCAGAAAATTCACTTTTTGAAAAGCAGAGCCGAGCATTTTAGCGGGATATAAAAGTTCATCATAACGTTTCTGATCGCCGTTTACAAAAACCTTGAGACACATAAGCCCTACAACTTCAGCAGAACCATAGATGTATTTATCATATACTTCACGATGGTAAGAGGATTTATCGAGATCCATTTCCATACTGATTAGAAACGCATCAATTAATTCTTTATCAATATTGTATTTATTAACAACTATCTGAAAAGCGTGAAGAACGGGATTTGTTGAAACTCCCTTTTCAATGGCTTCGAAAGTATCATCTCTGAATTTTTTCGAAAGTCCGGATTTATCGTGTTCGTGGAAGGAATCAACAATTTCGTCTGCAAGCCGAACGAAACCGTAGATCGCATAAATAGGGTCGCGATATTCTTTGGCAAAAGCACTTATACCAAGACTGAACGAAGTGCTGTAAGCATTCGTAAGAACCTTGCTCATTGCGAATGAAGTATTATGATAGAGCTGAATCATTCAGAATTCTCTCCGTTACTAATCGTGAACTGATTACAACCATGGGCAAACCGGTGCCAGGTGTTGTTGAAGCCCCCACATAATATAAATTGCTGAAATGTTCGTCTTTGTTCCTGGGACGGAAAGCACCTACCTGATTAATATCGTGTGCAAGTCCTAATCCCGATCCTTTATAAAGATTAAGCATCTGTGCCCAGTCATCTGGTGCAAGAATCTTTTTAACAATCGTGTTCGCATCCAAATCAAATCCAACTCTTTTAGATAAATCATCAATTATTGTCTTTGCAAGTTCCTCTTTATCGGACCAATCCTTTTTATAACGCAGATCCGGAACTGGACAGAGTATAAAAATATTTTCGCATCCTTCGGGCGCGCAAGAAGGATCGGACTTGGAAAGAACGTTAACATAATAGTAAGGTTTCTGCGGAGAGATTGAGGAAGTGAAGATAGTATCGGCGTAACCTTTAAAATTGCTTCCGAGGAAATAATTATGATGTTCCAGATTCTTAACCTTCCCTTTAACACCGAGATAAATTGTAAAAGGTGCAAGTGTCCAGTGCATTTTATCGAGTTTACGTTCGTTGAATTTATTCCGGCCTAAAATCTGTCCGCGGAAAGAAGCTGCATCGGCATTAGATATGAAGAGATCGGCCTGCCATTTCTTCCCATTCCGGTCAATCACTTCATAAAGTTTTCCGTTGTTCGATCCGGTACTAACAACCTCTGTATTAAAATGAAATTCAACTCCTCTTTCCTTTAGAATTTTGACCAGTTCTTCAATCAGCCGGTACATACCGCCTTTAATTCTCCAGTATCCGTTATGACGCATTTCGGTATAATTTAGGAGAGAATAAATGGCAGGAGTCTGGAAAGGTGTTGCACCTAAAAAGAAGGCAACAAGGGAGAAAATAATTTTAACCTCTTCCGATTTAAATTGTTTGTCCACCTCGCTCCACATAGTTCTATACAAATAAGGAATATGTTTCCAGGGAACCGTAGAGAGTTTTAGAAGATATCTGATCATGCTGTCGAAATTCGATTTAACGACTTTATCTTCTGTATCATGCCAGAATTGAGCCGCCCGGTTCAGATATTGATCTGCCTTGTGAGCAAGCCCGGGTTCAACATCGCTGAATTCCTTTTCAAGTTTTTCAAGGTCTTTGAATATTCTTCGGGGTTTTTCCTTACCCTCAAAGTAAACCTGATATAACGGCTCCAGTTCTTCAAACTCAACGGGATTTTTAATACCAACCGATTCGAAAAGCTCATCGAATTCGTAAGTCATGCTCATAAATGAAGGCCCCAAATCAAAACGGAAACCATTCATTTCAATCATGTTCATACGGCCGCCCGGGGTTGAATGTTTTTCAAGTATAACTACTTCATATCCCCTGGATGTAAGGCGTAAAGCTGTAGAAAGACCGCCCAGTCCGGAACCAATTATTATCGCTTTTTTCTTCATTTTACTTTTCCAATCTATGCATAAATAACCTGTAATTCCGATTTTTAGTTCCAATTGACATTTTGAATAAGACTGGCGTCACTTTATACTTTAATAAATTTTAATTTATAAAAAGATTACAATGACATAAGGGCCGAATAGATGAAGTCAATTTAAAATTTTTCGAATTGATTGAATTAATAAAAAACGATTCCCCTTCCTTCATAACGATTAAAAAATTAATTTGTAACCGAAATTTTCTGATTTTACAATAACTGGAGTTGAGATGAGAAAAAGACTATTATTAAAGCCGATCAGAATTACCGTTCTATTTATTGTGCTTACATTTATTATGGGGATGATTCCGGCATCTCCGGAAGAAGGGATGTACCCCTTAAGTGAAATTGATAAAGTTGACCTGGTTAAAGCCGGATTGAAAATTGACCCGAAGGAAGTATATAATCCGGACGGAATAAGCCTGATAGATGCGCTTGTAAATGTAGGCGGATGCACGGGTTCATTTATTTCGGATAAAGGTTTGATTATTACAAATCATCACTGTGCATACGGATCGATCGCAAGAGCCAGCACGGTTGAAAAAAATTATCTACAGAACGGATTTCATGCAGCTTCACTAGAAGAAGAGATTCCCGCTCTCGGTAATTCATGTAGAATACTTGAATCTTATCAAGATGTTTCTGCCGAGATTCTGGATGCGGTAAAAAACATTACCGATCCATCTTTAAGAGCCCAGACAATTGCGAAGAAATCGAGAGAGATAGCCGGTGCCGCTGCCAATGAGGAAGAATCGATAGTTGCAGATGTTTCTGAAATGTTCGCGGGGAAAACATATGTGTTGTTCAAGTACAGAGTAATAAGGGATGTGCGGCTGGTATATGCGCCGCCTCAATCGATCGGAAACTTTGGAGGGGAAACCGACAACTGGGTATGGCCCCGTCATACAGGTGATTTTTCGCTGCTGAGAGCTTACGTAGCACCCGACGGAAAAGCTGCGACTTATTCGAAGGAAAATGTTCCATTCAGACCAAAAAAATTCTTAAAAGTAAATCCTGACGGTGTAGAGGAAAATGATTTTGTCTTTATTCTGGGATACCCGGGCAGAACATTCAGACACCGCCCTTCGCAATACATAAAATATCAGCAGGATTATCTTCTGCCGTATATTTCCGAGACTTATGATTATGCGATTAAAACTCTTCAGGAAATAAGCAAAGGGGATAAAGAACTTGAACTGGCAGTAGCCAGCAGGATTAAAGGCCTTGCAAATACAATGAAAAATTATAAAGGTAAACTAAAAGGCCTTAAGAAAATAAATCTGGTTGCACAGAAGGAAGCGGAGGACAAACTTTTAAATGACTTTATAAACTCAAATCCGGAATTGAAAAAAACATACGGTAATCTGCTCGACCAGATTAATCAGGTGTTTGTAAGTGTTAACGACAACGCAGAGGCCGACTTGTGGTTCCGTCAGGCAATAAGTATGTCCCCGACAATCTCTCTCGGGAATTTTATTCTAAATCATGCTGAGGAGATGCAGAAACCTGAAAACGAGAGAAGCACGCAATACCAGGAAAAGAATCTAAAACAGACTATTAACCGTGCGGTTGGTTCGTTCACAAGTCAGAATGCAAAATTCGAACAGATTATGCTTGCCAAACTGATTAACGACGCAGGTACATTTACGAGTACATCCAGGATAAAAGCTCTCGATCAACTATTCGCATCTTCAAACTATAGTACACAGACAATATCTGATTTTATAGATAATACAATTCTGGCTTCGAAAATAAGGGATACCGAATATTTCAACTCACTTCTTACAAAAACTCCGGACGAGCTCATATCCCTCAATGATCCGTTTATAAATTTAGTTTATGAATTAAGGAATCAAAATCTGGCGCTTATAAAACTAAATGAACGGAATGAAGGACAATTAAATAAACTCTATGGTGATCTTGTTGATGTAAAGATAGTCTGGAAAAAAACAAACTTCATACCCGATGCCAATAGTACACTTCGCCTAACATACGGTTATATAAAAGGATATTCGCCTGCAGACGCAACATATATGGAACCGTTTACAACTATCGACGGAATAATCGAGAAGAACGCAACGGGCGGCGAGGAATTTGCAATTCCCGATAAACTGAGATCGCTTTACGACAGCAAAGATTTCGGAAGATATTTAAGCAAGAAGAGAAACAACCTTCCAATTGCAATGCTCTATAATATGGATACTACAGGCGGAAACTCCGGTTCGCCTATACTTGATGCTTACGGCAGACTGATTGGTGTAAATTTCGACCGTGCTTTCGAAGCTACGATTAATGATTTCGCGTGGAATGAATCCTACAGCCGTTCGATCGGTGTCGATATCCGTTATGTGCTCTGGGTGCTCGATAAATTCTCGGGCGCGAAGAATATTTTATCAGAAATCGGAATCTAGGAAATTAGAAGAGGGGCGTTAATTATTAACGTCCCTCTAAATATTTAGGAGCTAAAAACTCCACTTCTCTATTAAGTACACTTAATTTCAAAGGAAGTCTTCCCGCTATCTCGCCGTCGGTTTCAATCATAAGGTTATCTTCAACCGGTTCAATCGTGCACGATTCAACTTCCTGGTAGAGAATACCGGGATGGTTTATCAATTCCTTATTACGGATACGTGAAAGATTCCTGAGATAATCGAACAGACTTATTTCGCCCGCGATTACAACCGCCATCTTCCCGTCATCAACACGGGCATGGGGTGCTATACCGAGACCACTTCCGAAATAATTCGCATTTGCCAGACAGAGAATAAGAACGGCACCTTCCCAGCTGAAATGTGACGAAGTAAATCTTACCCTTTTTTTTCTGTAAGTAAAAAACGCTTCCACCGAGGATTTAAGATACCTGAAGGTGGGGCTGAACAATTTGCTGCTTTTATTGACTTTAACTACAACCTCTCCGCCGAGACCTACATCTGCAATATTATTGAAATACCTTACCGTATCGTTTCCAAAATTATCCTTACATTCTATCCTGCCGATATCGATTGAAACGGATTGATCCTTTTCGATAAGATTTCTGAGTGTTGATACATGATCATCAAGGTTCATGCTCTTGGCAAAATCATTGCCGGAACCGGTGGGAAGTAATCCGACTTTTACATTTTTTCTTTTGGATTTTTCAGCGAGCATTATTCCATTAATCACTTCATTAAGAGTTCCGTCGCCCCCGATACCGATAATATAATCGGTTCCCTCTTCAATGCATTTACGGGAAAGTGAAATAGAATCCGCACTCTTCTGGGATATGTGGTAGGATATATTGAAGTCCCCTCCAAGAAGGAGCTCGATTTCTTTTGTCCGGGAGTTAATGTTCCGCAGAAGGCCGTTAATTACAAATGAGATCTTTTTCATCAGGAAATCAAATTGAAATTGACAGATAGAAAATATTCATTTTGGTGCACTCTCTAAAGAAATTTTTTATCATATCATTAACATCAAATAAGTAAATCCCTATAATTAAAATTCCACGAAGAATGCAAGAAGACCAACCAGCAGAAGGATAATTCCGCTGATCATCTTTTCGTGATGTTCCAGAAAATTCCACTGAAGCTTCTGAAATCCCCGCGTGGCCAGATAAACCAGAAGCACAATCCCTATAACGGTCACAAAAAAGTAAACAGCAGAAACAATTCCAATACCCGTCCATCCAAGCCGGCTTGCGGTAAAATAGTAAACTTCAATTTCGAGACATGGTGAGAAGAACATTGCAATACTAAGCGTTAAAATGATTGACCGTTTTGACTTCTTCTTTTCAACTATTCCATCAACATCAACGTGGTGGTGGGAGTGTGCGGTTTTAATCTTGCTGTGGCGGTATTCCAGGTACAAGTAGATCAAACCCAGAATTATCAGTATTGTCGGGGCGATATAATGAGTAATATAGTGATAAGTTTCAGAGAGTTTATAACCGACAAGTCCCACAATAATACCAATAACAACAGTGCTGAATGTATGAGCGACAGCCGTAATGGCCGCAACTGTTGTAGTTTCCGGAGCTGTCCATTTTTCAGCTTTCCCGATTGCAACAAGAGGGAGCCAATGACTCGGAATTAATGCATGAACGATACTCAGTAGAAAACTTCCAATAAAAATTTGAATATAGGGATCCACAGGATTCCTGAATTTATTTTTGAACGGAAGTAATTTACAATATTATTAATCATCAATGAAATAATTTTTATTTTTGGGAGAGGTAATAAATGGAAAAACTCAAAAAGAATCTTAACGAAATACTTAACGCAGCAATCGATTCGGTAAAACCATCGGAATTAATCCGGCGAACTGTTATGATTGAAGGAAATCAACTTGTTATTAAGAACAACAAGTTTCCCGTCGACTCATACAAAAATATTTATCTGCTCGGGGCAGGGAAAGCATCTGCCGCTATGGCTTATGAGTTTGAGAAATTACTTGGACCCAAAATCAGTTCCGGAGTGGTTTCCACAAAATACGGGCATTCATTACCCTGTTCTAGAATAAAGGTAATTGAATCAGGCCATCCTGTTCTTGATGAAAACGGACTTCGAGCCGGTAAGGAAATGCTTGAATTAGCTGAAAGATGCGGGGAGAATGATCTTGTTATTTGTCTACTTTCCGGCGGAGGTTCTTCTCTCGTTGAATCGCTGCCGGCGGAATTTTCACTTCCCGAACTTCAGGAAGTATTCAGAATTCTTCTCGGCTGCGGGGCTAACATCGAAGAGATGAATATTGTAAGAAGGCACCTCTCGAAAATTAAGGGAGGAATACTGGCAGAAATAATTTTTCCCGCAACATGTGTGAGCCTGATTTTATCCGATGTGATAAACGATCCTCTTGAAGCAATATCCGGGGGCGTAACTTCACCCGATCCATCAACGTTTGAAGACGCGTATAATGTATTGAATAAATACAACATAACTAAGTCAATTCCGGAGAGAATACATACTTACATTACGAATGGAATTAAAGGATTAATTCCCGAAACTGTTAAACCGGGGAATATAATTTTCAAAAATGTAACAAACATAATTCTGGGCAATAATAAAGAAGCCTTAAAAAATGCCAGAGACAGGGCCGTATCGCTGGGATATAATACAATTATCTATTCAGAAGATCTTCAGGGAGAAGCCCGGGAAATCGGAAAACTGTTTGCTTCCATTGCAAAAGAGATTCACGGTGATGGTAATCCGGTTCCCGCCCCGGCATGTGTTCTTATCGGCGGAGAAACAACGGTTACAATACGCGGGAAAGGTTCAGGAGGTAGAAATCAGGAAGTTGTACTTGCAGCCCTTTTGGAAATGAAAAATCATAAGTTCGAATACATAATCGCGAGCTGTGGAACTGACGGAACGGATGGACCTACAGATGCCGCCGGTGCTTTTGTATCTGATCAAATTATCAGTAAAAGTGAGAATTTGAAACTTGATCCTGCCGAATATTTGAGTACTAATGATTCTTATAATTTCTTCGCGAAAACCGGCGGATTGATAATTACAGGTCCGACCGGAACCAATGTAATGGATATTGCAGTTATTTTAATTAACTGATGCAGAGAAAATTTTTTCACCTTCCAATATTTTTACTCTCCGGAAGTAGATGACCCGGCGGTCACACGGATCCGGAAATCGATTGCCCGATAATTTTATTAAGCAACTTCTAATTCTGATATTCCGAATTAATAATTCTACTGGCGGACACGGGAATACATTTTTGTTTTATATAAACAATGCATCTGAATGTAGGTTCTTGGCGGGATACAAAAAAGTAACAAGCTCCAATTGTAAGATCCAAAATGAAGTTAGTAAAACTTGTATTTGGATAGAGGAGTAAACAATCAGAAAGAAGAAGCTTAAAGTAGAAAAAATAGTTTCATCACTCCGAAATATAAAATTAATAACAGGATGCGAACAATTTATTAAAGCATTCTATGCTATTGCTAAAAGAGTAGAGGCAGCTGCCTCGGTTTTACCTAAATGGGGAATTATACATGGGAATATATTTTCTCAGGCATAAAAGAGTACTTCATAAAGAAATAGTACATTGATTCAGACCAATATTTACTGTCATGTTTTCCCAGAAGAATCAGATTTCTCCTTCAGTTTTTTCGCATTAAATAAAGAAGCCTTGCAACTCATTGAATTGCAAGGCTTTAAATCGTGAGCGCGGGTGGGATCGAACCACCGACCCTATGCTTAAAAG